>CALKYE010000165.1 GCA_938003765.1 uncultured Planctomycetia bacterium | reverse complement strand
CCCGCCTACCGTCCCCACGATCATGGCGCGCATCGTTCTCGGAGCGGCGGCTTCCGTCGCGGTCTACAAGGCCGTCGATCTCGCGAGCAAGCTGACGCAAGCGGGTCACAACGTTCGCGCGGTGCTCACGCCGCGCGCCGCCAAGCTGGTCAGCCCGCAGCTCTTCGCCGCCGTGTCAGGCGAGCCCGCCAGCGTCGACGAGTTCGCGACCGAGCGCCGCGGCGCGATGGACCACATCGATTTGGCGACTTGGGCCGAGTTGATGCTGGTCGCGCCGTGCAGCGCGGGACTCGTCGCGCGACTGGCGCTCGGCCTCGCCGACGACCTGGTCGCCACCGTCGCCTTGGCGCTGCCTCCCGGTCGCCCCAAGCTCGTGAGTCCGGCGATGAATCCGCACATGCTCGCGAGCGCGCCGGTGCAACGAAACCTCGCGACGTTGCGCGCCGATGGCTGGTCGGTGATCGAGCCCGGGGCAGGGCACATGGCGTGCGGGGTCGACGGCAAAGGGCGGCTGCCCGATCCCGCGGAGCTCGTGCAAGCGGTCGAGCGCGCGCTGCGCTGAGTCGAGAAGCCGCGGGGCCTGCGTCCGCCCGCACCGCGCGAACGCGCCTACACTTGAGCGCAGAAGAGCTGCGCGACTCGCGCGCTCGCGTTCCACCCCAAGCGCTCTCCCGAGGTCCGTCATGTCCCGACTCCTGTCGCCGTTGCTGGCGTTGGCCATCAGCTCGTCGATCGCCAGCGCGGAGGTCGTTCTGTCGTTCGACGGCTCGCGTTGCGTGAGCGGCGCCTATCAGTACTACCTGACGGGCAACGGCATGAACGGTCCGCGCACGCAGCTCCTCGCGCAGGGACACACGATCCAGACGACGGCGCTCCTGACCGCGGCGGATCTGGCGGGCGCCGACCTGTTCGTGGCGTGCCCGTTGAGCGGCGGACTGCCGATGGGCGCGAGCGAGGCGAGCGATCTGCAGGCCTGGGTGGCCGCGGGCGGCTCCTGTCTCGTGTTCGGCGAAGGCTCGTTCTTCGCGCCGTTCTGCGATCAGATGGGTGGGTTGTTCGGCGGGCTCACGCACGGCGGCGAGCTGTCACAAACCGGCGTGAGCATGACGATCGCGCTGCCGAGCCATCCCCTCGTCAACGGCCCAGCCGGCGTCGTGACTTCGATCACGGGCCTGAACTTCCCGGGACGATGGTCGAACGTGCCCGTGGGCGCCTCGATCGTCGCAGTCAATCCCGATGGTTCCGCCGGGCTGATCGCCATGAACTACGGGGCGGGCCGCGTCGTGTTCACGAACGACATCAACTACTTCGCGTATCCGCCGGCCTACAGCGCCAATCACGCGCGCCTGTGGGACAACACGATCGACTGGCTGCTCGACTCCTGCGCCCCCGCGCTGAGCTACTGCACCTCGAGCACTTCGACCAACGGTTGCGTCGCGACGATCGGCGCGAGCGGTCTGCTCAGCGTGGCGGCCTCGTCGGGCTGCGTGCTCGACGTGAGCGGCGTCGAAGGTCAGAAGCAGGGGCTGATCTTCTACGGCACGGGCGGCGCCGTTGCGTTCCCGTGGGCGCCGGGCAGCAGCAGCTTCTTCTGCGTGAAGTCGCCCATCAATCGCATCGCGCTGCAGACCAGCGGCGGAACCAGCGGGCAGTGCGACGGCGCGTTCGCGAGCGATCTGCGCGCGCACCTCGCGGCCAATCCCGGCGCGCTCGGCAATCCGCTGACCGCGGGCGCGAAGTTCCAAGCTCAAGCGTGGTTCCGCGACCCGCCGGCGCCCAAGACGACCAACCTCTCGAACGCGGTCGAAGTCACGGCGTGTCCGTGATCGCGCGCGTCCAACTCCCCAGGCTCTCAGCATGATTCGTTCAACGTGGTTCGGTGCGCTGCTGTTCAGCGCGTTGGTCGGCGCCGGTGTCGCGAGCGCGCGGTCTCAGTTCCTCGACTCGGGCGCGGCCTACGCGCAGTTCCGCGCGCAGCACGGCGAGCACTGGCGCGCCGTCTTCGATGGCGAGACGGGCTACGTGGAGTTCTTTCACGGAGGAGCGCTGGAGCTCGGAACGACGCCGCGCGGCGACGAAGAGTGGTTCGAGCTGGCGCGACTTGCGCTGGCGCGCACTCGAGCGCTCCACGGGCTCGCGCTGGACACCTTGCGCGCGGATCGCGTGCTGTTCCTGCCGCTGGGGCAAGTGGGCTCGAGCGACAAGTGGACGGTGCGGCTGCGCCAGTTCGCCGGAGAGACGCCGGTCGAAGGCGGCGCGGTCAACGTGCTGTTCGACCAGCGCGGCCGAATGCTCTCGATCCAATCCCGCGCGCTGCCCGGCGCGTTGGAGTTGGACTTCGCTGCCGGCGTGACGCCTGGCGGCGCGCGCGCGGCCGCGAGCACCGCTTTCGCCAGCGACCTCGGCGTGCGGCCGACCTGGGTCGGAGCGGCGGAACTGCGCGTGGCGCAAGTCCCGCGCGGCGAACGGCGCGAAGGCGTGCTCGCGTGGCGCGTCGAAGCGCACTGGGAGCTCGACGGCGCGCAGCCCGAGGGCTTCGTCTACTTCATCGACGCGCACACCGGCGCTGTCGTCTTGCGCGAAGACGCCGTGCACCAGCTCGACGTGAGCGGAGTCGTGCGCACGCGCGCCACGCCCGGAACCGCGCCCGACACGGCCGGCAATCCCACGACCGTGCAGAACCTCGCGTACGCGCGGGTGTCGAGCGGCGCGGTGACGACGACCGCCGACGCGAACGGCGCGTTCACTCTGGTCGGCGTCAATGCTCCCGCGGTCGTGACCGTCGGCTACGACGGCCTGTTCAATCAGGTCAACAACGACGCGGGGCCGGAGCACAGCATCGACTTCAACGTCGCGACCTCGACCGGCGCGGTGCTGACGCTCAATCCCGCGCCCACCGAGCACGTCAACGCGCAGGCCAACGTCGCCGTCGGCGTCAATCGCATGCGCGACTGGGTGCGCTCGATCAATCCCTTCGACGTCACCGCGGACTACGTTCACACCTCGTTCGTGAACGTGAACAGCTCCTGCAACGCGTTCTTCAACGGCGGCTCGATCACGTTCTTCATCCAGGCCGGCGGGTGCGTGAACACGGCCTACTCGACGGTCATCGGACACGAGGACGGGCACTGGCTGAACGTGCGCTACGGAACGGGCAACGGTCCCGACGGCATGGGGGAGGGCAACGCCGACATCTGGGCCATGTACGCCTACGACGATCCGATCGTCGGCCGCAACTTCTGCGGCGCGGGATGCCACATCCGCAGCGGACTCAACACGCGGCAGTTCTGCGGCGACTCGAACCCCGGGTGCTACGGCGGCGTGCACGCGAACGGCGAGGTGTGGATGGGCGCGGCCTGGAAGCTCCGACGCAACCTCGGCGCGGCGCTGGGCGATGCGGCGGGCGATGCGACGGCCAACGCGCTGTTCCTGGCGTGGATGAACGCCTTCAACCAGACGCAGATCCGCTCCGTCATCGAGAGTCAGTGGCTCACCCTGGACGACGACGACGGGTTCCTCTCCAACGGCACGCCGCACTTCAGCTCGATCGACAGCGCGTTCCGCGAACAGGGCTTTCCCGGCGTCGCCCTGCCGCCGGTCGTCGTGTGGAGCGTCACCCAGTTCGCCGACAGCGCCGTTCCCTCCGGTCCGTACGTCGTCGACGCCAACGCGCTGGCGAGCAGCGGCAGTCTGAGCAGCGTGCGGCTGTTCTACGGAACGCACACGGGCGGCTTCTCGAGCGCCGCGATGGCGTCGCTCGGCGGGAGTGTCTGGCGTGCGTCGATCCCCGAGCCCGCTGGAGCGGCGCGCGTGCGCTACTACATCGAGGCCACCAACACTTCAGGCAGCGTGGCGCGCTTCCCAGCCGGCGGCGCGCTCGACCCGCTGTACTTCAACGTCGGTCCGCTGGCGCATCTGTTCGACGACGGCTTCGAGTTCGAGCTGGGTTGGAGCGTGCAGAACGAGAACCTCGCCGCAGGGGCCTGGACGCGCGGTGACCCGATCGGCGCGCGACTGTTCAGCAACCAGACCCAGCCCGAAGACGACGCGACTGGGGGCGCGGGCTACCGCTGCTGGTTCACCGAGCAGGGCGTGCAGTACGGCTTGCCGGAACTCTCCGATGTCGACGGCGGTCCCACGCGACTGGTCTCACCGCCCGTGAACTTGAGCGGCCGCGTCGCCGAGCTGCGCTACTCGTACTGGCTGTTCAGCTCGTCGAACGACGACGAACTCGTGGTCGAACTGTCGAACAACGACGGCGCGAGCTGGACTGTCGTGCGCACTCACTCGCTCTCGGGCGGCGGCTGGACGGACGCGCGCCTGGACGTCAACGCGGTCTTCACTCCGGGTTCCGCCGTGCGCGCGCGCTTCTCGATCGCGGACAGCGGCGACAACTCGGTCACCGAAGCCGCGCTCGACGACGTGCGCTTCGTCGCGCTGTCGGACCTGAGCGTGCTCCAGCCCACGGTCTTCTGCGCAGCGAAGATCAACAGTCAGTTGTGCCTGCCCGCCATCGGCGCGAGCGGCTCGGCCAGCGTGACGAGCCCCGCGGCGTTCCACATCGGCGCGTCCGAGCTCATCAATCAGAAGTCCGGGCTTTTGTTCTACGGCTACGGGACCAACGCGGCGCCGCTCCAGGGCGGAACGCTGTGCTGTCAATCGCCCATCCGTCGCACTCCCACGCAGTTCACCGGCGGCGCGAGCGGCTTCACCGACTGCAGCGGAACGTTCGTGTTCGACATGAACGCTCGCATTCAGAGCGGCGCCGACCCCGCGCTCGCCGCGGGCGCGACGGTCGCCGCGCAGTACTACTACCGCGATCCGCAGGACGGCTGGGGCATCGGTCTGACCGACGCGGTGCTGTTCCAGATCGCGCCGTAGCTACAGCAGCGACATCACGATCTCGAACGCGATCATCAGCACGATCAGCAGCTCCAGGAACTCGGCGCGCAGCGATGCTGTGTGGTCGTGCAGCTTCGCGTAGACGTTGTCGAGCGCGCTGAGCTTGCGCTGGGCGGCCGCGTTCCACTCGTCGAGGCGGTAGCGCGCGCTCGCCTGGCGCAGGAGTCGAGCGAGGAACGGGTCGCCTGAGATCTTGAGCGTGTTGCCCAGGCGCTCGAACAGGAAGGCGGCCTCGAGCTGCAGGTTCGAGAGCCGGCGCAGATCGCGTTGGAGCGCGAGCGGACCGAGCACGCCGCGCGCGTCGCGGCGGGAGACCATCGCCATGGCCTTCTCGAGCGCGTCGTCGAGCTGTGCGTCGAGGAAGCGCATCTCGAGCAGTTGGACGTTGGCGAACTCGAGCACGCGCACCACGTCGAGCGGGTCGTCGTCGAAGACCACCGCGGCGTGCCAGTCGACCAGGGAGAGATCGTCGGGCCCGTACTGCAGGCGCACGGAGAGCGCGTCGCTCACGACTTCGCGCGAGAGCGGCTGGCGCTCGGCGCGGAGGATCGCGGCGAGCTGCGTTTCGTGCTGGCGCAGGAAGGCGTCCGCGTCGCGTTGGAGGGCGGCGCCGCCGAAGCGGAAGATCGAGTAGTCCTCGAGCAGCGCGCTCGAGCCCGGCCGCGTCAGGTGGGCCGCGATAGCGCGGGCGAGTTGCTCGACGCGCTCGCGGGCGGCCTGCGCGAGCGTCGTGTCCGCGGCGAGCGCGCTGGAGAGCTCGACGCACTCCTCGAGTTCTCCCGTGAGAGCGACGGTGTAGCTCACCAGCACCGCGCCGAAGTCGAACAGGACCACTTCGACGGCCTCGGATGTCTTCCAGCGCCCGATCGGCAGCGCTTCGCCTCGTTGGTGGACGCGCAGCGGCGGCGGCGTGAACTTGAAGTAGCTCGGCGCGGGGTGGGAGCGCCCGAGTTGGCCCTCGTGGCTGGGGTCGCGCACTGCGCGCGACGCGCCGGCGAGGTCGATGCCGTGCGCGATGTCGAAGGCGAACAGGAGGCGGCACTCGCCGCTCTTCGAACGAGCCTCAGCGCGATCGACCATGCCGGAACTCTACCCGTGCGTCGTCGGAAGAGAATTGCTCAGGCGACTCCCGACTGTTCGACTAGCCGCGTCGATGAATCTGATCGTCCTGCTCAAGCTGGTCGGAGGCTTTGCGCTGCTCGTCGCCGGCGGAGAGCTGCTCGTGCGCTCCGCGTCGCGCCTGGCGAGCTCGTTCGGCGTGTCCGCGCTGGTCGTGGGCCTGACGGTGGTGGCCATGGGCACCAGCGCGCCGGAGCTGGTCGTCAGCGTGGTCTCGTCCTGGCACGGCAAGGCGGACATCGCCTACGGCAACGTCGTCGGGAGCAACCTCTGCAACATCCTGCTCATCCTGGGGCTGTCGGCCGTCATCGCGCCGCTGGCCGTCGACCGCAAGCTCGTGCGCGTCGACACTCCGTTCATGATCGGCGCGGCCGCGTTGGCGTACGCGCTGAGCTACGACGGGCGCATCGGCCGGCTCGACGGATTGGCGCTGGTCGGACTGCTCGCGGGCTACACGATCTGGAGCGTGCGTTCGTCGCTCTCGGCGACGCCCGCGCTCGAGGAGCGGATGGAGCGCGAGTACGCGCCGCGTGAGCTGCTCACCACGTACGGTCGCCCCGCGCTCGCTCTGCTGATCCTCGCCGCCCTGGGAGTGCTCGTGCTGGGCTCGGATCTGTTCGTGGACGGCGCCGTCGCGGTCGCGCGCTCCATGGGCGTGAGCGAGTTGGTCATCGGACTCACCGTGGTCGCGGTGGGGACGTCGATGCCCGAGCTGGTGACCTCGATCGTCGCAGCCATGCGCGGCGAGCGCGACATCGCGGTCGGCAACATCGTCGGCAGCAACATCTTCAACGTCCTGGGCGTCCTCGGCGGGTCGGGCGTGGTCTCACCCGATGGAGTGGCGGTTTCCGAAGCCGCACTCGCCGTCGATACGCCGCTGATGTTGATTGCGTGCGCGGCCTGCTGGCCCGTGTTCGCGAGTCGATTCTCGCTCTCGCGCCTCGAGGGCTTGATGTTCCTCGTCTACTACGCGCTGTACGTCACGTACTTGATCCTCGACGCGCAGGAAAGCGCGCTCGCGCCGCAACTGGGACACGCCGTGGTCTGGTACGCGCTGCCCGCGACGGTCGGGCTGCTCGCCTTCAGCGGCTGGCGCTCGGTGCGGAGCGCAGCGCCGCACCAGGGCTGAGCGGAGCAACTGCGCGAAGTTTCTTCCCGGGGTGGACTGAGTTTCCGCCCCGCGTGCGCGCGGACCCGCCCTGCGGTCGGCGGTGAGCGGCGTTCGCACTTGGCGCCGACGTTGCGTCCGCGGACAGCGTGAACGAAGGACTCCTGCAAGGCGTGACGACGATGCGCTCGGCCGAGAAGCGGCTCGAGACGATCGCGGCCAACCTCGCCAACGTCGACTCGAACGGCTTCAAGAAGACCACCGCCACCGTGCGCGAGTTCGAGCGCGTGCTGCGCGGTCGCGTCGAGCGCGAGATCTCGACCAAGCTCCAGTACAACTTCGCCCAGGGCGCGCTGCGCCAGACCGGCGAGACCTACGACCTCGCGCTCGCCGGCGAAGGCTTCTTCGCCGTCGAAGGTGAAGAGGGCGAGCTCCTCACGCGCGACGGACGCTTCTTCGTCGACGACAAGGGCACGCTCCAGACCTTCGAAGGCCTGCCGGTCGTGTGGGCCGGACCGCGCGGCACGATCGATCCCGCCGGGGTCGAGATCACCGTCGACGGCGAGGGCTTCGTGCGCCAGGGCCTCAATCAGGTCGGCCGACTGCGCGTCGTCGACTACGAGGACAAGACCACCCTGACGGTCGACGGGCGCGGCTTCTTCGTCGCGCCGCCGTCGGCGGTCGAGCGCGCCAGCGACACGCAGGTGCGCCAGGGCTACCTCGAGCAGAGCAACGTCTCCGCCGTCGACGAGATGGTGGCGCTCATCGCCGCACAACGACAGTTCGAGTCGGGCGCCCGCGTGCTCAGCTCGATCGACCAGACCTATCGCCGACTGACCGCGCCGCGGTAGTCGCTGACCCGCCAGCCATAACCCCAATCGCTACTTGCCATGCTTCGAGCGCTGATGACCGCTGCATCCGGAATGAAGGTGCAGCAGATGCAGGTCGACACGATCGCCAACAACATCGCGAACGTGAACACCACGGGGTTCAAGAAGAACGAGCTCGCGTTCCGCGAGATGCTCTACGAGACCATCCGCAATCCCGGCGCGCCGACGGCTGCTTCGCAGATGTCGCCGACGGGCCTGCAGGTGGGCAGCGGCGCGGAGATCGCCGGCTCGGTGAAGACCTTCCGCCAAGGTGAGTTGCAGCCCACGGGCAACAACCTCGACATGGCGCTGGCCGGCGCGGGCTTCTTCCGCGTGCGGCTGGGCAACGGCGAGTACCGCTACACGCGCGACGGCGGCTTCCGCCAGGACGGCTCGAACACGCTGGTCACGAGCGAGGGCTATCCGCTCGATCCGCCCGTTCAGATCCCGCCCGACGCCGTCGAAGTGATCATCGGCGAAGACGGATCCGTCTCGGTGGTGCGCTCCGACTCGGGCCTTCCCGAGCAGGTCACCAACATCAGCCTGTTCCGCTTCGCGAACCCCAGCGGCCTCAAGGCGCAGGGCGCGAACCTGTTCTCCGACACGGCCAGCTCCGGCCAGCCGCAGCAGGCGACTCCGGGCGTCGATGGCACCGGCACGATCCGTCAGGGCTACCTCGAGCGCGCCAACGTCTCGACCGTCGACGAGCTCGTCGCGCTGATCCTTGCTCAGCGCAACTACGAGATCAACAGCCGCGCGATCCGCGTGAGCGACGAGATGATGAGTCAAGTCAACAACATGATCCGCTGAGCCATGAGCATCCTCGCGAGTCTGGTTCTCGGTGGTGTGACGCTGACGCTGTCGCCTCAAGCGCGCGTGCGCGGCACGGAGATCGAGTTGTCTGCGATCGCCACGGTGGTCGGGGACGACGCGGCCGAAGTCGAGCGCGTCCGCGCGCTCAAGCTGGGCTACTCGCCGGCGCCCGGCCACAGCCGACTGATCGCGGCGCAGCGCCTCGAAGCCGATGTGGAGCGCATGCTGGCGGGCGTGGATGTCACGCTCGCCGGCGCCAGCGCCTGCCGCGTGCTGCCCGCGACCGAGGTCCTCACCGGCGCGGCTCTCACCGCGACGGCCAAGGGCGAGATCGTGCGCTGGACGCAGGGCCGCGATGCGCAGCTCGAGCTGGTGACGAGCCTGTCCGACATCGAGGTTCCGACCAGCGATCGTCCGATCGACTTGCGCGCCGTGGTCACCGAGACGCAGGTGCGCGCGGGCGTGCTCAACGTCCCGATCCGCATCAGCGTCGACGGCCAGCTCTATCGCACGATCTGGAGCAACTGGCGCGTGACGCTGTTCCAGGACGTCAACGTGCTCAAGAACGCGGTCCGCGCGGGTGAGGCGCTGTCGCCGGAGATGTTCGAGCGCAAGCGCGTCGCGCTGACGACCGGCGGCGAGTCGCCGGCGCCGCTCGAACTCACCAGGGGCGTGAAGGCGGCGCGCGACATGGCCGCCGGCTCGATGCTCAAGAGCTCCGACGTCGCGCTCGACACGCTGGTCAAGCGCGGCGACACGCTGTTCCTCGAGATCCGCCGCGGCGCGATCACGGCGCGCGTGGCCGCGAGCGCCGATCAGGACGGGCGCGCCGGAGACCGCATCCGCATCACGCTGCTCGACACCGGAAAGAGCATCACCGCCGTCGTCCAGTCGCGCGAGCTGGCGGTGATCGACCTGGCGCGCGAAGGCTGAGACAGGTTCCACACCATGAAGATGCTCCTCACGATTCTCGCTCTCCTCGCTGCGGCGACTCCGTCGTTCGCGCAGGCGCGCAAGGGCTCGATCTACGACCCTGACAACAGCCCGGGCGCGCCGATGGCGGCGCGCATCGCCGTGCGCCGCGGCGACCTGGTCACCGTTCTGATCAGCGAGAACCAGAACGTGCGCAATCAGGAGGCGTCCGACCTCTCGAAGGCGACCAACCTCAACTACAAGATCAACCTGTTCGACCTCAAGCCGGACGCGTTCACCACGCTGCCCAAGCTCGACGCCGACTCGACGGATGGCTTCATCGGCGCCGCGAAGTACGAGAAGAGCGGCGCGTTCACCGCGCGACTGGCGGCGGTCGTCGTCGACGTCCTGCCCAACGGCAACCTGGTGATCAGCGGACGCCGCGAGATCCGCATCGACCAGGAGACCAAGCTGATCGAGTTCAGCGGCGTCGTTCGGCGCTTCGACATCGGCGCGGACAACTCGGTGACGAGCGAACTCGTCGCCAATGCGCAGGTGCTCTACAAGGGCTCGGGCCCGATGACGCACCACACCAACCGCACGGGCGTCGGCCGTTGGTTCCACGACGCGATCTCCTGGCTGTGGCCCTTCTGATTCGAGTGCGCGCCATGAAGTCACTGGTGTGGATCGCGGTTGCTGCGCTGGCCTGCGCTTCGTTCGCCCAAGAGGCGTCGCCGGCCCCTGAACAGGCGCAGACGCGTCGCCCGCGTCCGTCGCGACCGGTCGCGCGTCCGCCGGCGCCGAGCGCTGGCGGAGGTTCGAGCGGCGCTCGTCCGACGACGTCGGGGCCTTCGAGGCCGTCGCGCCCTTCGCGCCCCGCGCGTCGCGAGCTCATCGCTCAACTCACGGGCGCTGCAGCGGACGCTCCCGCGTCACAGTCGCCGCAGTCGCCGAAGATCGACGGCGCGACTCCGATCGACGCTCAGTCGCAGGATCCCTCGCTGTGGCTCGGCCAGGGCGGCGTGCAAGCGCCGGCGCAGCCCAGCACGCGTTCGACGGCCACGTACGAGCGCGGCGAGCGCTTCCTTCCCAAGCCGGGACGCGGCGCTTCGGGTCAGTCGATCACGACCACGATCCAAACGGTCTGCGACGTCCGCGGGCAGGAAGAGAACGACATCTTCGGCATCGGACTGGTGACCGGTCTGTCGGGGACGGGCGACTCGCCCAACATGACGCGGCAGCTCGTCGACAACGTGCTCCGCGTCGCCGGCGTGCGCATCGACGTGAACAACCTCGCGCCCAAGAACGTCGCGTTCGTGCGCGTCGAGGCCAAGCTCCCGCCCGGCATCCAAGCGGGCCGCAAGATCGACGTGCGCGTGTCGACGCTCGGCGACTGCAAGAGCCTGCAGGGCGGCACGCTGCTCTTCACCGAGCTCACCGACGTCAACGGCGTCGTCTACGCCACGTGTTCGGGCCCGGTCGACGTCGGCGGTTTCCTCGCCAGTGGCCAGGGGGCCAGCGTGTCGAAGAACCACGTGACCGTGGGCACGATCGCGGGCGGCGGCAAGGTCGAACGCGCCGTCCCGGTCGAGATCGTCAGCGACCACGGCTTCATCTACCTGGACCTGCGTCCGTCGCAGAGCTCGTTCACCAACCTCGTGCGCATCTGCGAAGCGGTGAACGACGTCTATCCGCAAGCTGCCGAAGCTGCGACCGACGGCCGCACCGTGAAGGTGCAGGTTCCCACGGAGTTGCCGCAGCACTCGCACGTCGCGTTCCTCGAGTCGATCCTCACGCTCGAGATCACTCCGCAGGTGCAGCCGTACGTGGTCGTCAACGAGCGCACCGGCACGATCGTGATGGGCGAAGGCGTGCGACTGCGCCCCGGCGCCGTGGCGATGGGCAACTTGACGGTGTCGGTCGCCGAATCGCCGGAGACCAGCCAGCCCGGCCCGCTCTCCGGCGGACAGACGCAACAGAACCCGCGCACCGACATCAAGGTCAGCGAGGACAGCAACGGTCTGGTCGAGATCCCCGGCGCCGTGTCGCTGCAGGAGGTCGTCGACGTGCTGAACGTGCTCGGCCTCTCGCCGCGCGAGCTGATCATGATCCTCGACGCCATGCACCAGGCCGGAATGCTGCTGGCCGAAGTCCGGAGGATGTGAGCCATGCAAGGCGAATCGATGTTGGCTCAGGCCGGCGCGCTCGCGCGTCCTGACACGGTGTCGCAAGCCGCCGCCGCGGGCGATCGCGCGCGCGCTGGGCAGATCGACGAGGCGGCTCAGCGCTTCGAGGAACTGCTCTCGACGATGCTGGTGCGCGAGATGCGCCGCGGCGTCGAGCAGGGCTTCTTCGGCGAGGGCGCTGGAGCGGACGTGTTCGAAGGCTGGTTGGACGAGCACCTCGGCCGCAGCCTCGCGCGCGACAACGTGTTCGACCTCGCGCAGGCAGTGCGCGTTTCGCTCGGTGGTTCCGTGCAGGCCAAGTCGGCCAAGGTGACGCGATGAGCACGTCGACGACCTGGTTGCGGCAGCTCGAGGCCTACTTGCAGGAGGAGATCGGCGCGCAAGGCCGCTTGATCGCGCTGCTCGAGGAGCAGGAGCGCGCGCTGCTGTCGCACTCGCGTCTTGCGATCGAGTCGGCGAGCCACGCGCTCCAGGCGCAGTTCGCCGCCAGTTCGTCGCGCTCGCGCCGCCGAGAAGACCTCGTCGCGCGGCTGGCGCAGAGCTGGGGCGTGGCGCCGCAGTCGTTGACGCTCGCCAGCATCGCCGAGCGCGCCGGAAGCGACGGCGAGCGGCTCGCGCGCCAGCGCAGCGAACTCCAGCGCGCGACGCGCAAGGCGCAACGGCTGGCCCGACGCACCGCGGCCGCTGCTCGCCTGCACTCGCGCCTCTCCAACGAGATCGTCCGGGCTTGTCTGGGCGCGGACACCCTGTCGCCCAAGGTCGACGCCGGCGCCGTCGTCGACGCGGAGGCCTGAAGCATGTCGTCACTGGGCCTCAACATCGGTCTCAAAGCGCTGCTCACCTCGCAGGCGCACCTCGAGACGATCGGACACAACGTCTCGAACGCGAGCACGCCCGGCTACTCGCGCCAGTCGCTGGGCGTTTCCGCGAGCACGCCGATCCGACTGCGCGGGCTGCTCCAAGGCTCGGGCGTCCAGGCGGACGTCGTCAATCGCACGGTCGACCTGCTCTTGCACGCGCGCATCACGACGCAGGTGTCGTCGCTGGCGCGCATCGACGCGCGGCTCGACACGCTCTCGAACCTCGAGAGCTTCCTGGGCGGGACGAGCGACAGCGGCGCGCCGGCGCTGCTGCGCCAGATGTTCCAGTCGTTCTCGTCGCTCTCGACTGCGCCCGAGGACTCGGTCCTTCGCACCGGCGCGATCCAGTCGAGCGTGAACTTCGTCAGTCAGGTCAACTCGCTCGCCTCGCGCTCCGTCGATCTCGAGCGCAACACCTTCCTGCGGCTGCAGTCCAACATCGAGCGCGTGAACGTGCTCGCGGAGCGCATCGGCGAGCTGAACCAGCAGATCGGCGCCGGAGAAGTGGGCACGGTGACGGCCAACGACCTCCGCGATGCGCGCGATCAGGCGCTGAAGGAGCTCTCGCAGTACGTCGACGTGCGCGCCGTCGAGGACCAGCGCGGCGCGGTGCGCGTCCTGGTCGGCGGACGCATCCTGGTCAGTCCGACCACGGTCGAGTCCATGTCCATCGGCGGCGATCCCGCGACGGGCAACGTCCAGCTCAGCATCGCAGGCGAACCGGTGGATCCGGGCGGCGGCGCTCTCGGCGGTCTGTTGTCGATGTTGCGCGGACAATTGCCCTCGTTCCGCAGCCAGGTCGACGAGCTCGCGCGCAGCCTGATCCTCGAGGCCAATCGAGTCCACTCGACGGGCATCCCGACCAGCGGCTCGTTCCGAGCGTTGTCGGCGGCCAACGTGCTGAAGGACGTCGATCTCGACGGCGACGTGTCCGACGAGTTGTTGTCGCAGGCCGGCCTCCCGTTCCCGCTGAGCAACGGTCGTCTGTACGTCAACGTCGTCGACGAGGCGAGCGGCGAGCTCGTGAAGCACACGATCGACATCGACCCCGCGCGCACGACCGCGGCGGGTCTGGTCGCGCAGTTCAACTCCATCGCGAACCTCTCGGCCAACATCGACGGCCAGGGTCGGATGCAGCTCATCGCCGACGCGGGCTATCGCTTCGACTTCTCGCCACGCCTCGACGGCACGCCCGACGCGGTCGGCAGCTTCGGCGGCGGTCGCGCGTCGCTGGCGAGTCCCGTTGCGGAACCCTTCGCGCTCACCGCAGGCGACACGCTCGACTTCGTCGGCCCTGGCGGGGCCTTCTCGGTCGCGTTCGCGAACACCGACTTCGCGCAGATCGGAGCAGCCACGGCGTCGGAAGTCGCGGCGGCGCTCAACGCCGACGCCACCTTCAGCTCGAGCGGCCTGGTCGCCAGCGAAGTCGCGGGCGCGCTCGTGCTGCAGACCACGGGCTCCGGCTCGACGCAGACGTTCCAGCTCGCGAGCGGAAGCGCGCTGGGCGCCTTCGGATGGAGCGCGGGAACGACGGTCGTCGGACAGGACAGCGCGGTCGCGCCGCGGATCAGCGGCGTGTACACGGGTCAGAGCAACGGCGAGTACATCTTCCGCCCGAACATGGACGGCGTGATCGGAACCACGCCCGGTCTGCGCATCGACGTGTTCGACGCCAACGGAGTCAAGCTCACGGACCTCGACGTCGGTCCGGGCTATGCGCCCGGCGACGAGCTCGACGTTCTCAACGGCGTCAAGGCGAGCTTCGGCTTCGGCGCGGTCTCGGCGACGAACAACGACCTGTTCCGGATCGACGTCGTCGCCGACTCCGATTCGTCCGACGTGCTCGTGGCGCTCGGGCTGAACTCGCTGTTCGTGGGCCACGACGCCGCGTCGCTCGCGGTGAACCCCGACATCGTGCGCGACAACACGCGCCTGGCCGCGTCGTACTCCGGCGATGCGGGCGACGGCGCCGCGGTGCTCGCGCTCTTGCAAGTCGAGTCGCGCGGGCTGACGTCGCTGGACGGCGCGTCGCTCGACGAGCACCTGGCGGACATCGTGAGCTCGGTCGCGTTGGAGATCGACTCGCAGACGGGCGCGCGCGACGCCGAGCAGTTCCTGCTCGACGGACTCGAGGCGCGCCGCGACCAGGTCTCGGGCGTCAACACCGACGAAGAGCTGGTCCGCATGATCGAGCAGGAGCAGGCCTACAACCTCGCGTCGCAGTACCTGCGGGTCGTGAACGACATGATGACCGAGCTGCTCAACATCCTTTAGTCATGACCATTCGACCCACGCAGCAGGCCACGTTCAGCCAACTCCAGCGCGGGCTCTCCGCCAACTTCGCGCGGCTCGTGCGCGCGCAGGAGCAGGTGGCGACGGGCCGTCGCATCGTGCGTCCGTCCGACGACCCGGTCGGCGCCTCGCTCAGCCTGTCGTACAAGCGCCAGATCGCCGCGAGCGAGCGCTACCAGACCGCCGTGCAAGGCGCGCGCGTGATGTTGGACACCGGCTCGAGCCTGCTGCAGGACGCGGGCGGCATGCTCGCGGAAGCGCGTTCGACGCTGCTCGCCGCGATGAACGGAACGCAGTCCGAGGACGACCGCAAGCTGCTGGGCAACTCGATCCGCCTGATCCGCGATCGAATGATCGAGGTCGCCAACGCGCGCACCGGCAATCGGTACCTGTTCGGCGGGGCGAGCTCGTCGAGCGCGCCGTTCCAGAGCACGACCCGCGCGGGCGTGCCGAGCGTCGACTACGTGGGTTCGAGCCAGAACCAGGAAGTGCTCGTCGGCCTCGACTCGAAGCTCGACGTGACTTTGCCCGGGGACGACATCTTCGCCTCCAAGTCGCGCAGCGGCACGGGCTTCTCGGGCTTGACGGGCGTCGGCGCCGGATCGTCCGCGAATCAGGGCTCGGGCTACGTGTACTTGCAGGTGCGCCACGACAGCACGACTGCGGCCGGTCTCGGCGCCGGACTCAGCCTCGCGGCCGGCGGCGCGAACGACACGATCCTCGGAGCCCACACGCTGGTGGTGGATCCGGTCACCAATACGGCGCAGCTCGGCGCGGGACCGCTGGTCGAACTGCCCGCGGCGGGATCGACCGCCGCTCAGTCGGTGCGCATCACCAACGAGAGCGGCGCTGAAGTGTTCATCGACTTCTCCGCCTGGACCGGCGCCGCCGTGAGCGCGACGTTGACGGGCGCGGGCTCGATCTCGCTGGACGGCGTGAGCTTCACGCCCATCACGCTCACCGAGACCGATCTCGAGCTGACCGCGGACAACGGCGCGACCGTGCTGCACCTCGACACGACGGGCGTCCATCGCGCCGGAGTCGAGCTGGTGACGTTCGCGGGCGCGGTGAACATCTTCGACACGCTGCAGGGCATCGTCGACGACCTCGAGAACGGCGACGGGCTCGATGCGCGCGAGCTGCGCAAGCGGCTGGACATCTGGCTGGGCGAGCTCGACCGCAATCACGAGAACCTCCAGATCGCGACCGGCGAACTGGGCTCGTTGTCGGCGCGCGCGTCGAGCTTGGAGAGTTCGTTCGACGACGAACAGATCGCGGTGCGCGGACTGCTCTCGGGCGTCGAGGACGTCGACTTCGCGCAGGTCGCGCTCGACATGACGCGCTCCGAGCAGACGCTGCAGCTCGCTCAAGCGACGAGCGCGCGATTGCTCCAGAACTCGCTGCTCAACTTCCTGCGTTAGCCGCCGAGAACTTGGGTGAGCAACCCATGAATGAGCCGCTGAACATTCGGTCGACGGACGGGCCGCCCGCCGCGCTCCCGCAAGGATCCACAGTCCGCGACGGCCGTGGAGCAATGGCCTTCAAGGCGCTGCTCGATGAGCTCGACCAACGCGCCTACGCGCTGGAGGTCGAGAGCACCAAGGACCTGTCGAAAGACGATCTCGCTGGCGCGGTCGACAACGCGCGGATCTCTCTCGAAGCCATGCTCAACCTCAAGGACCAACTGCTCGAGGCGTGGCGCGCTTCGCAGCTCGAGCACCCCAGCGGGCGCGAGAACGAGCGCGCGTAGCGCCCTGGATTCTCGGACGGTCCGGCGCAGCGTGCGGATAGGCTCGGCATCGAACATGGAGCAACTGGCGCAGAGTGTGAGAGCGCGCGCCATCGCGCTGATGGAGCAGGTGTTGCGCGACGGCCAGCCGCTGGCGGCGGAGTATCCGCTGGTGTTCGACACGCGCTTCCCCGGCCGCGTGATGGCGATCGAGGAGCAGGGACAAGTGGTCAGCGCCTGCGCGGCCCTCGTCCGCGACTTCCTGGTCGGACCGCACACCCTTCGCGTGGGGCTGATCGGCTCGGTGGCGACGCACCCCGACCACCGCGGACGCGGGCTCGCGACCGAGCTGCTCGGCGCCGCTGAACGCGCGCTCGCGCAGGACGGCTGCTGGCTCGCGCTCCTGTGGGCGGACGATCCGGTGTTCTACGACGAGCGCGGCTGGACTCCGGTCGGCTGCGAGTTCGACTTCGTGCTCGAGAGCTGGCAGCAAGGTCGGTTGTGCGGCGCCAACGGCATCCGCGCCGCGGGTCCGGACGACTGGGCCGCGATCCACCGGCTCTACAGCCTCCACCGCGAGCGCGTCGAGCGCTCGGTCGACGAGACGCGCGCGCTGCTCGCCGGGCCAGGCATCGAGACTCTCGTGCTGCAGCGCTCGCGCGACGTGGTCGCGTACTCGTGCCGAGGCCGCGGCGGAGACTTCGCGCGCACCGTGCACGAATGGTCCGGCGCCGACGCGGACGTGCTGGCGCTCGTGCGCGCGCACATGCAACGCGCTCAGGCGCGCGGCGAAGAGGGGCCGACCTACCTGCTGACTCCGCCCGGCGCGCGCACGCTCCACGAGCGTTTGCGCGGCGCGGGAATCTCATGCGCCGAGGGCGTGCTCGCCCAGGGCAAGTTGCTCGATCTGCACGCCGCCGCAGCGCTGCTCGGCGCGCTGGCCGGACCGCAGGGAAGCGTCTCGCTCGAGTCGCAGGTCGAGTCCCGCCGCGGCGCCGCGCAAGTGGTGCTGAGCGGCCCGCGCGGCTCGAGTGGGATCGATTCGGGCGAGCTGCTCGACCTGCTCATCCCGGCCCGAGGTCGACGGAGCCGCGTCGACGCCCTGGCGCGCGCGACGGGCCTGTCTCTCGAGGGCTTGCCGCTGCCGCTGTTCGCCTGGGGACTCGATTCGATCTGATCGATCACGTATCACGCTCGACTCCGCGCGCCGCGACAGGCGTGAACGGAAGCTCGCGAGCCAACCCGACACCGAGACACGATGACCGCCACCGCCATTCGCTATCAGACCCCGGAAACACCCGACGGCATCGTGCGCAAGATCGAGTCGAGCCGCAGTGGCGAGGCGGGACTCGACGCCGTGATCGAGTTCCGCGTCACGCGCGACTTCAAGAGCCGCTGCGAAGGCCGCGCGGAGCACGTCGCGTTCGCCGCGCGCAGCCGCATCGCGCGCCTGGGGATCGACGTCGAGCCGACCAGCCGCATCGAGTTCGAGAACGGCAAGGCCTACCTGAGCGCGCGCATCTCGGCCAACGTGCGGGAGTACGGCGTCGACGCGTTCCTCGACTCGCTCATCATCCGCGACCTGCGCCTGGGCCGACTCGTGCTGTGCCCGCCGGAGAACCAGCTCACCAGCGACGAGATCTACTCCGAGCTCGAGCGCAACGAGTTCCAGCTTCCCAGCGGCTACTCGATCGGCGCCGACGGCTCGTTCACGATCCAGACGCACAAGCTCGTCTACGGCTTGTCGAAGAAGCTCACGCTCGAGGACGCGCTCGCGATCCTCACGCAGGAAGGCGGCAAGAGCATCCTCAACCGCCTGCAGATCCCCAAGTCGGTCGACAACCTGGTGATCCCCGCCGGTCACGGCCTGATCACGTCGTGCTCGATGTTCCTGCACAAGCACTACGCGGTCATCAACCCCAACGCCGGTGAGCACGGGCGGCACCTCAACGCGATCGTGCTCGATCCCGTTGCGACGCGCGGCACGCGCGTGTTCCTCGAGATCTCGAACAGCTCGACGCGCCAGATCGTCAACCCGTTCGTGACCGCCAAGATGTACACGGCGGAGGAGAAGCTCGGCGCGACGCGCGTCTACGCGGCGCCCAAGCTGGACGACGCCGCGAGCGCGACCACGCCGCCGGGCGTTCCGTCCTTCGAACAGCTCGCGCGCTACTACGAGTCGCAGATGCCGCCGTCGAGCGTGCGCACGTACCAGCATCGCCCGCTGATCGTGATCGACGACTGGGACACCGTGCGCCAGGGGAAGCTGCCCTCGCTCGTCTCGACCCGGCCCGAGCCGAAGGGCCGCGCGCATTCGCTGGCGAGCTTCCGTTCGACCGTCGACTACTCGGTCGTCGGTTCGGACGCCGACTTGTTCGCGACGCGCGTGCTCACGCAGCTTCCCGAGGGCAAGCCGCAGTGGCTGCTGCTCGAGTACTTCCCCAACCTGATCGAGCACATCTCGATCTGCAACGCGATCCTCGCCAAGCGCGTCGGCGGCATCGTGTTCCGGCGCGCGTCGTTCGAGCACGGCCAGTTCTTCTCCGCCAACGATCACACGCGTCTCGCCGACTACGAGGCGCTCGGCGCCAAGGTGCTGTGGCTGCACGAAGAGCGCGGCCACGTCGCGCAGCACGCTTTCCGCGGTCTGCGCGGCTACTTCGTCGAGCCCGGCGCGGAGCAGCGCTTCCGCAACTCGCTCGTCGTCGCGGTCTACGGCTCGGCGGCGAAGCTCAACCAAGAGCACGCCGACGGCCTGCGCGAGCTGCTCGTGCAGATCAAGGAGCTGTTCGGCGGCGCGGTTGCGATCCTCACCGGCGGCGGTCCCGGCGCGATGCAGCAGGGCACCGACATCGCGCTCGAACAGGGCCTGCTCGTCGGCGCGAACTACATCGAGACGATCGACCAGGGCACCAACAAGGCCGCGCACTTCTACCAGTGCTTCCAGGACCGCAACCGCCACAACCGCCAGCGCTGGTTCGACA
>CALKYE010000164.1 GCA_938003765.1 uncultured Planctomycetia bacterium | reverse complement strand
GCCGCAATCAGCACATCGAGCTCGCGCTTCAGCGCCGCGAGGATGTCGTCGTAGCTGAACGCTCCCAGCTCGGCTTCGCCGCGCTTGAGGTTCACGAAGTTGGGTCCGCACCACAGGCCCAGGTCCGCGTCGTCAGTCTCGCCGGGTCCGTTCACGCGGCAGCCCATCACGGCGATCGTGAGGTCGTGCTCCTTGGCGTAGGCCGTCATCTCCTTCACCTGCGCGGCGAGTTCGATGAAGCGCACGTTCTCGACGCGCGAGCACGAGGGGCAGGCGATGATGTTCAGGCCGTCGAAGAAGTTCGGCGGCACGGAGCGGAAGCGGCCGGCTTCGATGTCGGCGATGAGCTCGCGTCCGACGCGGATCTCCATGCCTTTGTCGTCGAAGGGCACGGTCAGCGAGACGCGCAGCGTGTCGCCGATGCCGCGCGAGAGCAGTTGCTCGAAGGCGATGCGCGTCTTGATCACGCCTTCGGGCGGCATGCCGGCTTCGGTGACGCCCAGGTGCAGCGGAACATCAGGCCGCCGCTCGGCGAAGCGCATGTTGGCGTCGATCACCAGCCGCGGATCGGAGTCCTTGATCGACACGACGTAGTCGCGGAAGCCCAACTCGTCGACCATGCGGCAGTGGTCGACGGCGCACTCGACGATGGCCGAGACGTGGTCGCCCGGGAAGCGCGCGTCGTACTCGGGCGCGATCGAGCCCGCGTTGATGCCGATGCGCAGCGCGCAGCCGTGCTGGCGCGCGACGTCCACGAGGAACGCGACCTTCTCGACGATCGGCCGCTCCTTCTCGTGGTGGTGCAGGTGGCCGGGGTTGTAGCGGATCTTGTCGACCAGCGGCGCGACCTTGGCGGCCAGGCGGTAGTTCTCCTGCAGGTCGACCGACAGGAGCGCCTTGGTCTGCGCGCGCACCTGCGCCAGCGCTTCGACGTCGGCCGCGCTGTCGACCGCGATGCGCACGAGGTCGGCGCCGGCGTCCTCGAGGATCTTCACCTGCCGCACCGTGGCCGGAATGTCGCGCGTCTGGGTCGCGGCCATGCTCTGCACGGCGATGCTCGCATCGCCGCCGATGGCGAGGTGCTTGATGAAGATCTTTCGGCTCTTTCGCGCGGGGATCATGGTGGGGCGGAGATCTTAGGGGCGCGCGCCGACGGCCTCCAAGAACCGCTCGCTCCAGCGGCGGGACGCCCCGCGCCTCGCGGAGCCCAAGTCGGTCGAAGCGTGCGCCGAAATAGCGGACTCTCGCGCTCGCCATGTTCCTCGCCCGTCTGCGTCCGTTCGAACTGCCCGTGCGCGCGCGCCGGACGATGGTCTGGGGTCTGAGCGCGTCGTCCGCGGCGGTGAGCGCTCTGGTCTGGCTCACGCCGGTGATCTGGTTCGGCGAGCTGCTGGCGAGCTTCCAGTTCCACATCGGTCTGTTCGTGCTCGCCGTTTCCGGCTCACTCGCCCTGCTGCGCGCGCCCAGGCTCGCCGCAGCGGCGGCCCTGATCGGCGTGCTCCACGTCGCTCCCGATCTGGCGCTCTCGATGCGTTCGAGCGCCGCGAGCGCATCGCCTTCATCGCCCGCGCTGCGCGTGCTCAGCGCGAACGTGCTCCAGCCCAATCGACACTTCGACGAGATCGCTGCGGCGCTGCGCGCGAGCGACGCGGACGTGATCGGAGTGCTCGAGCTCTCCGGCCCGATGCGCGCCGTGCTCGAGCGCGAACTCAGCGCCTGGCCGCATCGTGTCGTCGCGCGGCCGAGCAAGCGCTTCGACGACTCGCGGGCCTACGACAAGCGCGTGTGGACGACCGCGCTGTTCTCGAAGCTGCCGCTCGAGGACGTGCGCTTCGTGCAGGTCTTCGACTGCTACGCGCCGCTGATCGAGGCGCGCGTGAGGGCGCCTGAGCCGGTCACGCTGCGGCTGGCGCACTTACCTCGCCCGGGTGAGCGTTGGCGCGTCGAGGCGCGCAACCAGGCGCTCGAGCAACTCGCGCGCGAGTTCGAGTGGGGGCCGCAGAGCGTGCTGATGGGCGACCTGAACCTCACCTCGGGCTCGCCGGCGTTCGGTCGGCTGCTCGGGGCGACGGGGCTGGTCGACTCGCGCCAGGGATTCGGGCGCTGCCCGAGCTGGTGGTTGCGCGCCGCTCCCGGGCTGCGCCGCGCCGGGGCGCCGGGCTGGCTCGCGGCGCTCGTCGACCTGCGGCTGGGTATCGCGATCGACCACGTGCTCCACGGCGCGGGGCTGGCGGTGCGGACCCGAGAGGTGATCGAGCTCCCGTTTTCCGACCACGGCGGCGTCCTCACCGAGCTTTCCTGCTTCTCGGAACAGCCCTGAACCACAACCGGCGCCGTCGCAGGCGCTGGCGGGCCACAAGACTCGGTGCCGCCCCGGGATTCCCCGAAATCCTCCCCGGAAAGTCACCCCCGGATCTGGCCCGGCCTGCGGATTCCCGGGCGGAGAAGATCTGAAGTTTCAGGGTCCTCGGACCCGGGTGGTCCATCCCCTCGCGACTCCCGTGCGGTCCCTATTACCCCTCGGCCCTGGACTCTTCACCAAGGCGGCCTCGTCCTGACGGGGCCGCCTCCTTTTTTTCACGAGGATCGGTCTTGCCAGCTAGTCGCATTGCGCCGGTGTGGCGAAGCTCATCGTCGTCGCGCGTCAAACCCGGCGCGCTCAACCGAGGAATTGCTTGCCATGAACCGTCCGCGCTTCCCTTTCACGATCGCACTGCTTGTCGGCTGCCCCGCCCTAGCTCAGCAGTTTCCGCCGCTGCCCTCGTCGCCCCAGCCTGCCGTCGGGGTCGTGTCCACCGCAGCCCTCGGAGCTCCGCGGGCGTCGAACCTCGTCATCAACGGTGACTTCGAGGCGATCGTCGGCGGAGGTTGCCAGTACAACCTCACCAACGCCTCGTTGAACACGGTGCTCTCCAACGCGACGGCCTTTGGGCTCGCGGAGGAGATCGACGTGATGACCGGCGGCTCGTGCTACGGCGCACCCGCTGTGAGCGGCGTGACCAAGATCGCGCTCGCGCGCAAGCAGTTCGCCCCCTTCACCGCGGACGAACTCTCGCTCCACCTCAGTTCACCCGTCATCGCCGGCGCAACGTATTCGCTCTCGCTCTCGGTCCTGCGCGAGACGTCCTTCGGGGGAACGAGTGGCTTCGTGGACGTCGGCGTCTCGAGCGCGCCCAACATCACGGGCGCGTCGGTGTTCGCCGCTTCCCCCGCGCTGAGCAACGTGTGGGAGAGCTTCAGCGTCACCTTCGTCGCGCCGGTGTCGGGCGGCTACCTCACGCTGAGCGCCGGCCTGAATCCCGGCTGGTCGCACGTCGACAACGTGCAACTCGTGCTGGTGTCCGGACCGGTCTCGAGCTACTGCACGGCGGGTACGACCACGAACGGTTGCGTGCCGACGCTGAGTTGGACTGGGACCTTTGCGCCGTTCACGCCTTCGGGCTTCGTGATCGCGTGCAATTCGGCCGAAGGTCAGCGCGCTGGACTGATGTTCTATGGCATCAACGGCCCGCTGAGCGCTCCGTGGGCTGTGGGCAGCTCGAGCTTCCTGTGCGTGAAGGCCCCGGTGCAGCGCATGAGCTTCCAGAACTCCGGCGGCACGGCGGGCGCGTGCAACGGCTCGTTCGTCGAGGACTTCAACACCTGGACGTTCACGCACCCTTCGGCGCTGGGTTCGCCGTACCTCCCGGGGACGACGTTCAATCTCCAGACCTGGTACCGCGACCCGCCGGCGCCGGGCACCACGAACCTCTCGGACGCCGTGCAGTTCCAGTGAGCGGCGATCCGGCACGTCGCGACCCTTAGAACGTCAGGCTGCGATGCGCGCGCACACTCTGATCATCGGCGGCGGCGTGATGGGGCTGTCCATCGCCGCACACGTCGCCGCACGGCTCGACCCGCTGAGCGAGCCGCTGGTGTTGCTCGAGCGCCGTCGGATCGGCGCCGGATCCTCCGGCCGATCCGGAGCGGTCCTGCGGACCTTCTACAGCTCGCGCGAGCTGATCGGCATGGCGCGCGACAGCTTGCGCGAGTACGCCGCGTTCCAGACGCGCTCGGGGCGCGAGGTCGGGTTCACCCGCTGCGGCGTTCTGACCATCGCCGGTCAGCCGGCGCAGATCGAGCTCGCGCGCCGCAACTTCGCGGCGATGCTCGAGTGCGGCGTCGACGCGCAGCTTCTCGACGCGCGTGAGATGCGCTCCCTGGTCGCGGGGATCGAAGTCGGCGAGCACGCTTGCGGCGTGTGGGAGCCCGATGGGGGCTACGTCGATCCGCAGCGCACGCTCGAGGCGTTCGCCGCGCTCGCCCGGGCGCGTGGCGCGACGATCCGCGAGAACGCGGAGGTCGTGCGGATCCAGTGCGACGGTCCGCGCATCGTGCGCGTGAGCGCCGAGGACGAGGTCTACGACGTCGAGCGCGTGGTGTTCGCCGCCGGCCCGTGGAGCCAGCGCGTCCTGGGTTTGTGCGGGGTTCAATTGCCCTTGCGCGTCGTGCGGCCCGAGCAGCACTTCGTGCGCGCGCCCGTGGTGCGCCGGCTCGTCACGGACGAACAAGCGCCGGCTCACGAGACCGACGGGCTCGACGCACGCTTCGCGCCGCGCCGCGAGCCGCCGGCCGCTCATCCGGTCTTGTTGGATCTGGAGCGCGGCTACTACACGCGCTGCGAGCCCGTGCTCGAGCGCACGCGCGTCGGCGCGCTCGACTACTCGCGCGACGCCCGGCTCGAGCACGCCGACGCGCTCGAGGAGCAAGTCAGCGACGAGTTCCGCCGCTGGGCGCGCGAGCAGCTCGTCTCACGCCTCCCGCGCTACCGCGAGCAGCCCGACCACGGCGCGCAGGCGGCCTGGTACACGCTGACTCCGGACGCGCAGGCGTTGATCGGGCCCTGTCCGGGCATCGACAACGCCTACGTGGCCTGCGGTTTCTCGGGCCACGGGTTCAAGCTCGCGCCGTCGATCGGCGCAGGCTTGCAGCAGATGCTGTGCGGCGAGCCCGTCGCGGCCTTCGACCCGCAGTTCTTCGCGCCCACGCGCTTCGGCGCCTCGCCCGCGGTGTGGAGCGGCGCGTTCGGACTCTGATCGCCCGTGCTCAGCCGCTGACCAGACTGGTGATGCGCACGCCGTAGCGCTCGTCGATCGTGACGACCTCGCCCTGCGCGACGATCTTGCCGTTGACGAGCACGTCGGCCGGCTCGTGCGCCTCGCGGTCGAGCGTGACGAGCGAGCCGGGGCCGAGCTTGACCAGCTCGCCCAGCGTCAGCCGCGTGCGGCCCACTTCGACCGTGATCTCGACCGGAACGTCGACGAGGTTGCCCAGTCCGATCGCATCTGCTCCGGCCTTGCCCGGAGCGAGGTCGTCGAGCTTCTGCTGCTGTACGAGCACGGCTTGCGTGGCGGCGTCGATGGCGGCCTCGACTTCTTGGCTTTGACTCATGGCGATGGGCGCGGGGTGATCAGGTTCCAGGCGGAGGGCGCTGAATCGATTCGATGCGGATGGCGAGCTTGCCGCGCGTCTTGCCGAGCTTGGCGCGCAGACAGGGGCGGTCTTCGACGCTGACGCCGAACGTGTCGCCGACCTCGCGCTCGAGCGGGATCACGTCGCCCGGTTCGAGCGCGAGCAGATCCGCGAGCGGAACGCGCGCCGAGCCGAGCACGACCTTGAGCTCGACGGACACGTTGCCCAGGTGCGCGGGCAGCGGCGCTTGAGGCGAGAGTTTGGGCGGAGTGCTCGGCGCAGGCGCGACGCCGGGGAGGTAGAGCCGCAACTCGGACTTCGCTCCCAGCGCCTCACAGGCGATGTCGATGCGAAGGCGCTGCGGTTCGGCCTGCTCGCCGCCCTGCCGCCAGTTGCCGATGCCCTCGAGATCCTGGCAGACCTCGAGCTTCTCCACCTTGGGGCCGAGCTTGCCCGCCAGTGTTCGCGTGAGCGAGCCGTACAGGCGCGTGAACGTCGAGCGTTCGACCGGTGAGAGTTTGCGCGGCGCGTTCTCGCCGGGTTTGGCAGCTCCGAGCGCGACCTCGAGCGCGTCCAACGCAGCTTTGCAGTCGCCGATGAGCCAGCCCGGCTGACGCGCGCACTCGAAGCGCAGCGCGACGAACGGCGGCGCGAGCGAGCTGAGCACGCTGTCGGCGTTGGCTTCGCCGAGCTCGATCAACTCGAGCTTGACTGGCGAGCGCAGCGCGGAGGAGAGCTCGCGCGCCGCTTCGTCGAGCGCCTTGCGCGCCTTCTCGCGCAGCGAGTCGAGCTCCGCGGGCGCGAGGCGCAGCGGCTGATCGAACTGCCGAGCGACGACGCTGGCCGGCTTGGCGCTTGCGCCAGTCCCGGGCAGCGCCGCTAGTGCGCGCGCTTCTTCGGCAGTCAGGTTGGAGGCCACGGTGTGCGGTTGGAGTTCGGACTACTGGATCAGGACTTCTTCCCACAGCACGCGTTTGACGTAGCCCTTGACCCCGACCTTGACCTCGCCGACGAAGTCCTCCTTGAGGCCGGAGACGTCGACGAACACGGACCCGCGGCTGCAGGTGAGCTCGAGGTCGCGCTCGTCGCCCTCGAACGTCACGGCCTCGCCGTCGTCGAGCGTCAGCGACTTCTGGACGGCGTCGACTTTGATCAGATGGTCTTCGAACAGTCCGCGGAAGCTCGGCGTGGTGGCCCCCGGCTTGAGACCCGACTTGGGATCGGCGTCGCCGGGCGCGGCGCCTCCGCCGATGTGCACGGGGAACAGCAGCGGCTCCACCGCGTGGCGGATCTCCTCCAGGTACACCGGCTTGAGCACCTTGTCGGAGACTTCCTGGCGCGACTTGGCGGACGAGATCGCGACGAGCTGGTCGCGCACCTCGGCGTTGCACACCGGATCGGTGGTGCGCGTGGTCAGGTAGTCCGCGGTGTACGCCTCGAACTTGACGTTGAGGTTCAGCACCAGATAGCTGCGGCCGTCGTTGAGGTTGACCTGCAGCTTGTTGGGGGAGAGCGGCGCGACGAACGGCCCGAGCAGTCCGGGCTTCACGACCGCCTTGGGCACGGCCATCAACGCGGCGGCGAACGCCAGTGCGAGCACGCCGACGACGCCCCCCGTGATGAAGAGCTTCTGCTTCTTCGCCGCGGCGGCCGGATCCGGCGCTGACTTGTCGTCCTTGTTGTCGTTCTTCTTGGCGTCGGCCATGGGTGTCCTCGTGTGGGCCTGGGCCTCTCTAGTTCTTGGCGCTCTCGGGCGTGACCAGCCGCGCATCGACGCGCCGCGTGCCATCGCCTTCGGGTTCGATCTCGACCAGCCACGCACGCGCCTCGACGCGCGCGCCGGCGAAGCCGTGTTCGGAGATCAGGTACTCGCGCACGGCGCTCGCGCGCGCTTGAGCCAGCGCGTGATCGCTGGTGCGCGCCGCTGCGCCGTCGAGCGCATGACCCTCGAGGATCAGCACCTGCGACTTGGCCGGCCGCAACGTGTCGGCCAACTTGTCCAAATACGAGCGCGAACTGTCCGAGAGCGTCGCAACACCGGGAGCGAACACCGCGACGCTGGGCTGCGGCAGCTCGTCGTGCGGCGCCAGCGCCTTGGCGAGCGCCGCGCGGATCAGCTCGAGTTCGCTGGCGTCGGCGTGCGCCTCGCGCCGCGCGGGGTCGGGTTCGGGCGGCAAATTGAAGCGCTGTCGGAACTCGTTGAAGATCGCGGCCTTCTCCGACTCGCTCATCATGCCCGGCATGCCGTGCGACTTGAGCGCCACGACGAACGAACCCAGGCCCGCTGCGATCAGGCCGAAGTCGCGCTGGTGCGCCATCGACACGAGCAGAATGAAGAACGTCAGCGCGTTGGTCATCATGTCGCCGAACGACACGAGCCACAGCGGCACGCCCGGCTTGGCTTCTTCCTTGAACTCGGCGCCCATGGTTCGAGCTCCCGACGCGTCAGCGCCGGGCCTCCTCGGCCTTGCGGTCGGCGTGTTCGGCCTGGAGCACGCGCGCGCGCGCCTTGCTGAGCGCGAGGATCCTCACCACCACGCGGCGGTTCTTGCTGCGACCGGCTGCGGTGTCGTTGGACTCCATCGGAACGCGCGAGCCCAGCCCGGCGATCTGGAGGAGGTCGCGGCCCATGTCCGCGGCCTCGAGCATCACGCGCGCGGCGTTGGCCGCCTGCGCGAGGCTGAGCGCTTCCTTGGTCGGGAACGTCGGCGTCGGCGAGAACTCGTCGTCGGTGTGTCCTTCGACCACGACCAGGTGCGGGTAGTGCGCGATGATGCGCGCCAGCTCGACCAGCGACTGGCGCAGCACCGCGTTGATCTCCGCTGAGCCCGGCGCGAAGCCCGCGCGCTCGTCGAAGCGGATCTCGAGTCCGTCGGGCGTCTCGGCGAAGTCGACGGCGATGTGCTCGTCGCTGAGCTTCTGGCCCATTTCGTCGAGGTTCTCCGGCAACTCCTCGGGCGGGCGCGAGTGCGGGCGATCCGCGCCGCGCAACGGGTGCGTGGAGTTGAGCCGGTCCTGCGGCGGTTCCTCGACCGCGCTCGTGGCGCGGTTGGACTTCACCACCCCGCCCATGTTCTCGCCGAACGCGCTCTGGATGACCGCCTTGTTGGCCGGCTCCATGGTCGAGAAGCTCATGAGCATGATGAAGAACGTCACCAGCAGCGAGATCATGTCCGTGAACGTGACGATCCACTCGGGCGCGCTCTGCGGCGGGTCCTCGGGCACATCGTGCTTGCCCATGGCGTGTTGGCCGCGTCAGGCGGCGACGCCTTCGCGCGACGACGGCGGCAGGAACCCCTTCAACTTCTCCTTGATGAGCTGAGGTTTCTCACCGGACTGGATCGCCACGATGCCCTCGACCATCAGGTTGCGCAGGAGCGCTTCTTCCTTGGCGCGCAGGTCGAGCTTGTTGGAGAGCGGCGTCATCACCACGTTGGAGACGACCGCGCCATAGAACGTCGTGAGCAGCGCGACGGCCATGCCCGAGCCGATCGCGGAGGGGTCCGACATGTTGGCGAGCATCTGCACCAGACCCACCAGCGTCCCGATCATCCCGAAGGCCGGAGCCATCGTGCTGATCGTGTCGATCATCTTCTTGCCCTGGGAGTGGCGCTGCTGCTGGAAGCTGTGCTCCAGGTCCATGATGTCGCGCACGGTGTCGGCGGAGAATCCGTCGATCACGAGCTGGATGCCCTTGGCGAAGAACTTGTCGTCGACTTCCTGGAGCTTGGCTTCGAGCGCGAGCAGGCCTTCCTTACGGGCGAGGTTGGCGTACGTGATGATGCGCTCGATCTCTTGCTGCGGCGTGGGCAGCTTGAACAGCAGCGTGCGCATCAAGATCTTGGTCAGACCTTTCAGGTCGCTGGGCCGGTAGCTGACGATCGTCACGGCCACCGAGCCGCCGACCACCATGATCACGGAGGGCGTGTCCCAGAACAGCCCGACATCGCCGCCGGCTGCGAGGGCCCAATACAAAAGGCCCACCGCCATGACCATGCCTACTGCAGTTGTGAGGTCCATTCGAGTCGATCGTGTAGAGGCGAGGCCTGCTGGCCGTATCGGAAGGAAGTCACCAACGCTTGACGGCCTCCGAGCTCCGCGGCGCGCGAGCGCCAGCGCAGCCCAGAGGCCGTCCCATCCGTGCGACGGCGCGGTTCAGTTGCCCGAGTCGCCGGCCATGCGGTAGGCGTCGGCGAACTCCTTCCATTTGTCGGCGCCGACGCTGTCGAGCAGCTCTTTCGCGCGCGCCGGCTTCATGGTCACGAGGATGCGCGCCGCCTGCTCGGGCGTGTACGCGGCCAGACGCTTGCCCTGCTCGGCCGCGTCGCCTTCGGCGAACAGCTTGCCCAGCTTGGCCCAGCTCTCCTCCTCGCGCTCGACGCGCGCTTTCTCGTCGCGCTTGACCTCGGCCTGACGCTGCTCGAGCTCGTTCTCCCACTCCTCGAGTCCGGTGCGCAGCCGCTGGAGCTGCGCGTACTGCTCGTCGAGGAACTCCGAACGTTCGGCCGTGCGCCGCTCGCGCTCGGACAGCTCGCTCAGGCGCTGGTCGAACTCCTTGCTCTTGCGCTTGAGGTCGCTCACCAGCGTCTCGAGCTCCTGGCCGGAGTACGGCGACTCGATCTGGAACACGTCGAGCAGCCCGATGCCCGCGACCTGCGCGCCCTGCGCGGGCTGCGGCGCGGACTTCGGCTCGTCCTCGGCGACGGTCGGCGTCGACTCCGCTGGCGTCTCCGGCGGCGCCGGAAAGGCCTTGCCCACCAGCGGGATCTGATGCGGCTGCACTCCCAGCACCAGCGCGAAGGCCACGTACGCAAACGTGAACGCCAGCGCGCCCCCGCCTGCGATCAGGCCGATCTTGAGCCCTTTGTTCATTGCTTAGGTCTCCCTCGATGAGGTTCCGCGCGCCTCGAGAGTGGCGCGCCGTTCGATCGTTTCCTGCAGCGCGCGATCCTCGCGCTCGCGCTCGAGCTGACTGAACTGCTCGCGCGCGCGCTCCTCGAGCTTCTCGATGGCGCGCACTTCGCTGCGCCTGGACTGCCACACGTCGCGCGCGGCGGACGCAGCGTTGTTCGCCGCCTCGAGGCGCTTGCGGCTCGACACGATGCGCCGCAGCAGGAGCGGCAACGTGCGCTCTGCGACGAGCGCCGCGCGCGCGCCGTCTTGCGCTCGCACGAGTTCGAGTTCGCGCTCCGCGCTGGTCAGGTCCGTGCGCGCGGAGTCGAGCTCGCTCTGCGCCTGCGCGGCGGCCAACTGCGCGGTCGCCAGCTCGGCGCGGGCGAGTTCCTCGCTGATCGCGCGCACGTGCAGGAGTCGTTCGAGTTTGAAGCGGAAGCGGGCCATGGCGGAGCGGTAGCGCTACTTGCGCGGTTCGACGGATGCGGTCGCCAGTCGCTCGAGCATCGACAGGCTGTCCGCCATGCTGGTGCGATCGCGAGTTCCCTGGCGCAGGTACAGATCGATGACGGGCTTGAGCCGCACCGCGGCGTCGAGCTTGGGATTCGCGCCGGCCTTGTAGGCGCCGATCTCGATCAGGTCGCGACCCTCGCGCCAGGCGGCGAGCAGCTCGCGCAACGCGCCGGCGTGCGCCAGTTGCGCGTCGCTGGCGAGGGACGGCATCAGACGCGAGAGGCTCGCGAGCACGTCGATGGCGGGGTAGTGACCGCGCTGCGCCAGGTCGCGCGAGAGCACGATGTGTCCGTCGAGCAGTCCGCGCAGCGTGTCCGCCACGGGATCGTTCACGTCGTCGCCGTCGAGCAGGATCGTGAGCAGGCCCGTGATCGAGCCGCGGTGCGTGCGGCCCATGCGCTCGACGAGCTTGGGCACGGCCGTGAAGAAGCTGGGCGGGAAGCCGCGCACGGTCGGCGGCTCGCCCGCGGCGAGTCCGATCTCGCGCGAGGCCGCCGCGAAGCGCGTGACCGAGTCCATCACCAGCAGCACTTCGCGTCCCCGGTCGCGGAACGACTCGGCGATCGTGACGGCCACGAACGGCGCCATGAAGCGCTCGATCGGCGGGCGATCGGAGGTGGAGACCACGACCACGGACTTCGCCAGTCCCTCCGCGCCGAGCACGTCGTCGAGGAACGCGCGCACTTCGCGACCGCGCTCGCCGACCAGGCACACCACGATCACCTGCGCGTCGCAGCCGCGCGTGACCTGTCCGAGCAAGGTCGACTTGCCCACGCCGGAGCCGGCGAACACGCCGATGCGCTGGCCGCGGCCGAGCGTGAGCATCCCGTCGATGGCGCGCACGCCGGTCGCCAGCGCACGATCGATCGGCGCGCGCTCGAGCGGGTCGGGCGAGTTGCCGCGCGCGGGGCGAAGCTCGTTGCCCGCGGGCGGCGGCCGGCCGTCGAGGGGCTGCGCGAAGCCGTCGAGCACGCGGCCGAGCAGCGCTTCGCCGACCGGCACGCTGAACGGTCGCTTGAGCGCCGTCACCGTCTGCAGCGGCGCGATGCCGGCGACGTCGCCGTGCGGCATCAGCAGCGTGTTGGGGCCGCGGAAACCGACCACCTCGGCGTCGACCAGCGTGTCCTCGCCGCGCGGACCGCTGCGGCGGATGCGGCACAGCTCGCCGATGGCGGCCGGAACGCCGGTCGCCTCGACGAGCACGCCCGAGACGTTCTCGACGCGTCCGCGGTAGTGCGGAGCGGCGGCTTCGCGGATCGCGGCGCGAGCTACGGCGGGATCGATCACTGCGGGACCTCCGCCAGGAGGCGTTCGCGGATCGAGCGCAGCGCGTCGTGCATCTCGCGCACGAGCAGACCCTGCGGCGTGGAGACGTGGACGTCGCCGCGCAGCACGGACTCGTCGGATTCGAGCGTGGTTCCGGCGCGGAACTTCACGTCGGCGAGCTCGGCGGCGTCGAGCGGGTGGAGGTGGACCACGCACGCCCCGCGGCCGACGCCGGAGGCGCCGAGCGCCTCGCGCACCATCGCTTCGAGGTTGTGGCGTCCGGCGTCGATCTCGCTGCGCACCAACGTGCGCGCGATCTCGACCGCCAGGTCGACGGCATTGCGCGACAAGAAGCCCGAAGCCTGCTCGCGCGCGCGATCGAGTCGCTCGCAAGCCGCGTCGAGAGCCTGTGCAGCTCGAGCGCGATCCTGCGTGCGTCCGATCGCCACGCCTTCCTGACGGGCGGCTTCGATGCGGCGCGCCACCGCGTCGTCCAGGGTTCCAGGCGCGAGTCGGGCCTGGGTCGGGGCGGCGGCGAGGCTGACGAAGAGCGCCGAGCGCTTGGGATCAGGAGACAAGTTCTTCTCCTGCGCGCGTGGGGCGGAACTCGCCGGACTCCATCAGCGTGCGGACGGCCTTCATCACCTCGGCGCGCGAGGCGAGCACGTCCGACATCGACATCGGGCCCGCGGTGTCGCGTTCGTCCTTGATCATGTCGCGGACGCGCGCGCTGAGGTTGTTCATGATGTTCTCCTCGACCGGCTCGCGGCTGCCCTTCAGCGAGATAGCGAGCGTCTTGGTGTCGACCGAGGCCAGCACCTTCTGCATGGCGCGCTTGTCGAGGTCGGCGAGGTTGTCCCACGTGAACATGAACTCGCGGATCTCCGTCGCCATCTGAGCGTCGTCCTTGGCCAGGCCTTCGAGCACGCTCTTCTCCACCGGGGGCTGCGAGAAGTTGAGCACCTCGGCGATGGTGCGCAGGCGCGCCTGCGGATTGGGCGGCACCGGACCGGAGGCGATCTCGCGCACGCGCGTCTCGAGCTCCTGCGCGATCGCGACGAGCGTCTCGAAGCCCGGCGGGATCAGGTTCGCCATGCGCTTGACCACGCTCAGCGACTTCTCGGCCTCCATCAGTCCGAGCACTTCCGCCGAGAGCGACGGATCGAGGTGCGCGAGCACGAGCGCCACGACGGCCTCGGACTCCAGCGCCAGCGCCTTGGAGATGAACTCCGCCGGGAAGCTCTCGATCGCGATGAACGGCCGCTCGTGGAGCAGGCGCTGCTGGATCTTCTCGAACAGCGCTCCAGCCTGTTGCTTGCCCAAGGTCTGCTCGAGCATCACGCGCAGCTCGTCGTCCGAGCGAACGCGCGCCGTGCGCGGCTTGCGCAGGGCCTTGATCAGCTCGCGCTCGAGCCGCTTGATCGAATCGGCGTCGGTCATGTCGGGCTCGAGTCGGCCCATGGCCTCGACCAGCTCGACGATCACCTTCTCGTCGATGCTCTTGATGACGTTCGCCGCGGCCTCCTTGTCGAGGCTCATCAGGAACGCGGCCGCCTTCTGGGCGCCGCTCATTTCGCGCTTGCCCGCCATGGATCAGGCCTTCGCCGTCGCCTTCTCGTCGATCCAGCGCGAGAGGATCTCGCCCACGCGACGTGGATCGGTCTTGACCAGCTCTTCGATCTGCGCGCGCGCCAGCACTTCGGGGTCGACGTTCGCCTCCGAGCTGTCGCCTCCGCCGCCGCGCGCCGCGCCGCCCGTCGCTCCGGCGACGACGCCGCCCGCGGTGGCCGGCGATGCGCCCTTCTTCGCGCCCTTGAGGCTCGAGAACAGCACGATCAGGAACGCCAGCGCGCTCACGATCTCCACGCCGCGCTCGAGCAGCATCTCGAGCATGCGATTGGGGCCTTCGTCGACCGCCGCGATCGGCTCGCCGTCCTCGCCCACGGCTTCTTCTTCCGTCGGCTCGGGCGCGAAGGCCGTGGTGGTGACGCCGATCACGTCCTGGCGCGACTTGTCGAAGCCCACCGCGGCCTCGACGATCCGTTGGATCTCGGCCTGCTTCGCGGCGAGGCTCTCGTCGAGCACGAGCGAGACGAACAACTTCTCCAGGCGCGGCGTCGAGCGCACGGTCTGCGTGCGTTGACGCGAGGTCTGGTACGTCTTGCGCTCGTCGAGCGTCTTGGCCACGCTCGCGGCGCTGCCCGGAGCGCCGTTGACGCCCGCGTTCTCGTTGCCGAAGCCCGCTGCGTTGGCGGGGATGCCCGCCGCGCCGCCGACGCCGCTGCTGCCGCCGCCCGGCGCCTGCGTGCTCTTGGTCTCGGTCTCCACGGCGACCGCTTCAGGGTCGATCTTCTCGTCGACGCTGGTGCTCTGGTCGTAGTTCCACTGCGAGGTCACGCTGACGACGGCCTTGCGCGCGCCGAAGGCCGCCTCGATCTGCGCCAAGGCCTTGTTGGCCAGCGCGCGGTCGTAGCTCGACGAGTGCTCCAGCAAGTCGGCCACGTCCTTGCGCGTGTCGTCGAGCGAGCCGGGGTCGTACAGCGTGCGGCCGGTGGCGTCGGTGATCACGACGTTCTCGGGCGGCGCGCCGAAGCGGTGCATCACGAGCTTGGCGACGTTGCGCGCCTGCTCGGGGGTGAGCACGGTCGCGCCGCGCAGCTCGAGCGTCACCGAGACCATCACCGGCTTGCGCTCGCGCAGCGGCGAGTTCTCGGGCATCGAGGTCGTGACGGTGGCGTTGGAGACGAAGTCGAGGCGCTCCAGCAGGCGCTCGGCCTCCTGCCACTCGCGCTTCTGCATGGTCTGCGCGCGTTCGCCGGCGCTCATGAAGATCGTGGCCGCGCCCGCGGCGCCGGCTTCGATGCCCTGCGTCGACTGCTTGAGCGCTTCCTCGAGCGCGACGGCGATCTGCGCCTGGTCGAACTGGGGTTCGTTCACGTACACGACGAACGGTCCGGGCGGTTGGCTGACGCGGTAGCTCACCGCCGCGCCGGCCAGCGCCTTCTCGACGGCCACGCGTTCCTGATCGTTCAGGTTCGAGTAGAGCGTCACGTAGTGCGGGCGAGCCGAGACCCAGCCGGCGAGGCTGAGGGCGGCGACGAGGCCGAGAGCGCACATGGCCATCACCAGCTTGGTGCGGCCCGGCGCCTTGGCGAGTTGTTCGAAGAGGCTGCGCAGTTCGAGGTTCATGGAGCGTCAGCTCAGACGGACATGCGCATGGTTTCGCGGTAGGCCTCGATGAGCTTGTTGCGCACCTCGAGGCTGAACTTGAACATCAACTCGGATTGCTTGAGCGTGGCTGCGACCTCGTGGAAGTCGCCCACCTTGCCGGCCAGCATGTCGAGCGGCAGTTGCTCGCTCGCGCGCGCCGCGCGGTCCACTTGCGTCACGCCCTCCTCCAGCACGCGCGTGAACGACGGGCTCGAGCCGCTCGTCGACTCGACGAGTCCGCTCGACTCGACCGTGCGATCGATGCGCTGCGCGCCCGACTGCACTGAGCGCAAGGCAGCCTCGATGGCCGCCTTGGCAAGTGCGCTGTCCTGTCCTACGCCGGGGATCATGGTGGATGGGGAGGGTGGGGGAGTTCAGGGTCGCTCGGTGGAGCGCGATCACTGCGCGAGTCGCAGCGCGCGGTCCGCCATGCGCATGAAGTTTTCTTGCACGTCGATGTTGGCCTCGTAGGCGCGCACCGCCGTGATCAGGTCGGCCATCTCGCGCGTGGCGTTCACGTTGGGATACGTGACCCAGCCGCCCGCGTCCGCGTCGGGGTGACCCGGATCGTGGATGCGCTCGAAGCTCGAGACCTCGTCGTTCGACACGGCGCGCACGCGCACGCCGCCGTTCACTTCGCGCCCGTCGGCCAGACGCAGGAGGATCGGCTCGAACTCAACCACTTGTCGCTTGTACGGACCGCCGTCGGCGGTGCGCGTGACCGTGGAGTTGGCGATGTTGCGCGCCACCGTGTCGATGCGCACGCGCTCGGCGGACATGCCGGTCGCGGCGATGCGCATGCCGCCGAAGAGTCGACTCACGCCTTCCATGCATCACCTCCCGCTCTCGATGCCGATGCGCATCATTTCGAAGTGGCTCTCGAGCATCGCCGCGTAGGTGTCGTAGAGCAGGCGGTTCTGGCGTCCGGAGTTGAGCTCCAGTTCCAGGTTGACGTTGTTGCCGTTCTTGCCGACCGGGGTGAGCGTGTCGGTGACCAGCTCGGGCTCGACCGATCCCAAGTCGCGTTCGCCGGACTCCAGCGCGGTGCGCAGGTGTTCTTCGAAGCGCAGGATCTGGCGGCGGTAGCCCGGCGTGGACTCGTTGGCGACGTTCGACGCGATCACCCGACCGCGTTCGCTCGCCGCGCCCATCAGGCGCACCAGCAGGCCGACGTTGGCGTTCTCGACGTTCATGGCCGCCTCACGCCACCAGCCCGAGCTGACGCCAGAGCTTCATCTTGTTCGACAGCGTGCGCGCCGAGACGCCCATGCGTCGCGCGGCCTCGGTCTTGTTGCCGCCCGTCGAGGCGAGCGTCTCGAGGATCGCTTCGCGCTCGATGTCGGCCAGCGGCCGGTTGGCGAGCGACAGCGCGCTCTGCGTCGCGCCCTGCGGACCGCCGGGCAGCACGGCCTGCGGGCCGGACGCGGCGCCGAACTGCAGGTCCGAGGGCTCGACGCTCGAGCCGTGGCGCAGCACGACCGCGCGCTGCACGACGTTCTCGAGCTCGCGCACGTTGCCCGGCCACGACCACTGCATCAGGCGCTGCTCCGCCGCCGCCGAGAGCGTCACGTCGTCGGCGCCGTTCTGGCGGCCGTAGACGCTGGCGAAGCGACGCGCGAGCGGCAGGATGTCCTTCGAACGCTCGCGCAGCGGCGCGACGTGGATCGGCAGGACGTGCAGGCGGTAGTAGAGGTCTTCGCGGAAGCGGCCGGCCTTGACCTCGGCCGCCAGGTCGCGGTTGGTGGTCGCCACGACGCGCACGTCGACCTTGATGGTGCTCGTGCCGCCGACGCGCTCGAACTCCTCTTCCTGGAGCACGCGCAGCAGCTTGGCCTGCAAGCTCGGGCTGATCTCACCGATCTCGTCGAGCAGGAGCGTGCCGCCGTCGGCGAGTTCGAAGCGTCCCTCGCGCTGCTTGTGTGCGCCGGTGAACGCGCCGCGCTCGTGGCCGAACAGCTCGCTCTCCAGCAGCGTCTCCGAGAGCGCTGCGCAGTTGACGCGGATGAACGGACCGGCCGCGCGCGTCGACTCGGTGTGGATCACTTGAGCGACGCGCTCCTTGCCGACGCCGCTCTCGCCGGTGATGAGCACGGTGCCCTTCGACTTGGCGATGCGCCGCGCCGAGCGCAGCGTCTCCTGCATCTGCGCGCTTTCGGCCACGAGGTCCGAGCTGTCGCCCAGCACCTCCGTGCGCAGGTATTCGTTCTCGCGCTCGAGCCGCCGCGTGCGCTGCACGCGCTGGAACACCAGCGAGAGCGTGTCCGCCGTGCAGGGCTTCATCAGGAAGTCGGCCGCGCCGCTCTTCATCGCGCGCACCGCGGTCTCCACCGTCCCGTGGGCCGTGATCACGACGCACGGCAGTCCCGGCATCTCGCTCGCGATGCGCTCGATCAACTGCTGCCCGTCGGCCGCCGGCATGCGCAGGTCCGTGAGCACCAGGTCGGGCGCTTCGCGTCGCGCCTGCTCGAAGCCTTCGGCGCCATCGCGGGCCACGCACACTTGGTAGCCCAGGCTCTTGACGGCCTCGACCAGGAACTGACGCGAGAGGTTGTCGTCGTCGACGACGAGGATCTTGTGAAGCGACATGAGTGGAGTGGGGACAGGAGGTCTCTACGAGCGGTAGGGGATGGTGAGTGCGATCGACGCGCCGCCGAGCGGGCTGCGTTCGGAGCTGATGACGAGCTCGCCGCCGTGGAGACGGGCGATGCGCTCGACCAGCGCCAGGCCCAGGCCGGAGCCCTGGGCGCGCGTCGTGAAGAACGGTTCGAGCACGCGCGTGGCGAGCGCTCGCGGGATGCCGGGGCCGGCGTCGCTGACGCGCAGGACCATCTGCTCGCCGGCGCGCACGATCTCGAGGAGCACGGCGCCGCCGTCGGGCTGGGCCTGCAGCGCGTTGGCGACCAGGTTGCGCAGCGCTTGACGCAGCTTGATGCGATCCGCGCCGAAGTCGGGAGTCGTCACGCGGGCGTCCACCCGCCAGCGCGGATCGCGCGCGTCGATGCCGACGTCGCGCAGCGCCATCGCGAACACCTCGTCCGCGAGCGTCTGCGCCGCGACCATCTCGAGCTGCAGTTTGTCGGGCGAGGCGAGCGACATCATGCTCGTCAGCACCGCGTTGGCTTCGTCGATGCCTTCGACGATCAGCCGCGCCCAGCGCGCGCTCTGCTCGCCCGCGGGCAGCTTGTCGGCCAAGAGCGCCGCGAAGCCCTTGGCGGCCATCATCGGATTGCGCAACTCGTGCGCGATGCCGCCGGCCATGTTTCCCAGCGCCGCGAGCTTGTCGAGCGCGTGCATGCGCTCGGCGAGCTCCACCAGCGCCGTGCGATCGTCGAACAGTTCCGCCTCACAGGCGCGAGCACGGCCCTTGGCGCGGATCGGCGCGCGACGATGCGCGAGCACCGCGCGGCGTCCGTCCTCGCGCACGAACTCGAACTCCTGCCAGGTCTCGCTCGAGTTGGTCTCGGGGGCGAGCGCGACCGCGCTCCCCGCGAGCTGATCGCGCGAGCGACCCAGCGCCGCCAGCGCAGCATCGTTGGCGCGCAGGATGCAGCCGCGCGCGTCGCGCACGACCACTCCGGTCGGGAGCGCTTCGAGCACGGCCTCCAGCTCCGCGGTGACCGCGTCGAGCTCGTCGACCTTGCGCGCCAGCGCCGCGTTGGCTTGCTCCAGCTCGCCCTCGACGCGCGCGGCGCGCTCTTCGAGCGATTGGTAGCTGCGCGCGAGGCTCGCGCCGAGCGCGCTGAGCTCCTTCATCGCGCGCTCCAGGTCGGTGGGGGTGTGCGCCGCTGTCGCCAGCGTGCGGCTCGAGGTGCGCGTCACGGCTGCTTGACCTCGCTCGCACCGGCCTTGTTCGCAGCGCGCGTGCGCTCGAACGTCAGGCGCCACTCGAGGAACTCGAGGTCTTCCTTGGCGCGTTGCGCGCTGTAGCCAGCGCCCGGCAAGGCGATGGCCTGGTTGTAGACCGTGATGGCTTCCGCGTCGCGGCCGAGCTTCTCCAGGCAGCGCGCCCGCCAGTACAGCGAGTCGCCGTCGGTTCCAGCGCTGAGCGCGTCGAGCGCCTGCGCGAACTCGCCCTGGCGGTACAGCGCGCGACCCAGTCGGAGCGAGTCGGCGGCGTACGCGTCGCTCTCGAAGGCGGTCTTCGACTCGGCGCGGCGCTGGGCGTCGCTCACCGTCGGCGATGAGCGCGACGGCTCGGTCGCGATCGGCCGCACACGCTCGCCCAGGCGGCGGCGCAGCGCGTCGTCGAGCCCCACGGTGAGCTCCGGTCGCACCGTGTTGCGAGTCTCCTGCTCGGTGGCGACCGGCGTGCGCCGCGTCACTTGCTCGAGCGCCTTGGGATCGGCCTTGTTCTCGAGCTCGTCGAGGTCGCGCTGGAGGCGGCCGACGACACCGCGCAGGTCGAGCAGCGCCGCGTCGCGCGCGCCGGCTTCGCCCGAGCTGGTCTCGAGCGGTTGTTCGGTGGCGGCCAGGACGTCGGCGATCGCCGAGGGATCCTGCTGTTGCAGACGCTGCTCGATGCGGCCCAGCTCCTCGAGCGAGGTCACGGTGCGGCGCAGCGCCGACTCGAGCGACTCGTTGTGCTGAACGCCCAGCGTGAGCGCGGGCATCACCAGCAAGGCGCCGAGCCCGGCTTGAATCGCGAATTGAAAGCGCATCATCAGATTCGTCCTCGGTAGGCCTCGACCGCGTCGGCCAGTCGGCCGGCGGCTTCGAACAACTCAGCGGCGAGCAGGTACAGCTCGCGGCGTGTCTCGCTGGACTCGAACGTGGTCAGCGCGTTGCGCAGGTAGGTGAGCGCCGCGTCGACACCCAGCTCCGCGTCGAGCGCCCGCGTGTAGGCGCGTGTGAAGCGCAGTCGGTCGCGCTCCTCGAGCACGGCGACCAGCGGCTCGATGGCGGCCAGCGCGTTCATGGCCTCGCGCCACAGTTGCGCCTCGAGCAGCCGCTCGGCTCGCACGAGGCGTTGCTGCGTCGAGCCCGCGCCGCCCTCGAACTCCTCGAGCGTCAGGCGCTGGCGCGCTTCGCGGCCGATCTCGCCCAGGTCGATCTCCTCGCGCTTGGCGAGTTGAGTGATGAACAGCGCGGAGAGCTCGTCGCCGCCGTCCAGCGCGATGCGCGCAGCTCGCGCATAGGCCTTGGCGCGTTCGACGCCTTCGCTCATGCGTCCGTACGAGAGCCACGCGCGCGCGGCCTCTTCGCTGAGGCCCGCCGAGTCGCTGGCGGCTGCGCGCAGCGCCAAGGACTCGCGGCGCGTGGTCGCGAAGCCCAGGCGGCGGTCGACTTCGTCGAGCAGCGCGAGCGCCTGCGCGCCCTGGCCGAGTCCCGCGAGCGCCTTGATGCGCACGTGAGCGCGACGACGTTCCTCGTCGATGTTCGCGGGCGGCGCGATGCCGGCCAGCGCGTCGATCATGTACAGCGCGCGCTCGAAGGCGCCGAGCTCGGCGACGCAGTAGGCCAGCTCCAGGCGCGCGGCCGGCTCGAACTCGTGCTCGCCTTCGAGGCGCAGCAGGTCCGAGAGGCGCTGCGACGCTTCCTGCCACGCGCTCTCGCGCATGAGCAGGCTGCCGCTCTTGAACATCGCCTCGGGCACGAGCTCGCTCTCCGGGTAGCGCTCGATCAGCGCTTCGTACAGCGCGCGCGCCGCAGGGCCGCGGCCGCGTGATTCTTCGATGCGCGCCTGGCTGCGCACCGCGTCGTCCGCGAGCGGATGCTCGGGGAAGTCGCGCAGCGTGCGCAGGTAGCTCGCCATGGCGGACTCGCGCAGCAGCTCCGTGTCGTCGATCGACTCGGGGCCCTCGCGCAGCAGCAGCGCGCCCTGGCGGACCTCGCCGACGAGGCCGACGCTGCCGAGCAAGTACGTGAGCGCCTGGCGCAGCGGTCGTCGCCGCAGATCGGCGCTGACCAACGTGCGACGCCAACTGCTCTCGACGCCGTCGATGGAGAGTTCGGCCTGCGCCGCGATCTCGCGCAGCACGTCGAGCAGGGAGTCCTGATCGGCGCGCAGCGTGAGGTACAGCTCGCCTTCTTCGCGTTCGACTTCGACGCGCCAGCGCGCGCCCTCGGACTGAGTCAGGGGCTGGCTGCGCGGCGCCAGGCACAGCGCGGCGGCGAGGAGGGTCCAGGCGAGCTTCATCGCTTGGCCTCCGGCGCGAGCGCATCGGCCTCGATAGCGAAGCTGTCGGCGATCAGGAAGCCGGCTTGCGCTTCGACCTCGCCGCGGGCGGGCTGCTCGATGCGGTCGATCACCGCGAGCAGGCCGTAGAGCATGCGGCGCGCGCGAGCGTGCTCGCCGCGTTGGATGCGCTCGCGCGCGACCTCCAACGTGCGGTAGCCCTCCGGCAACGCGCCGAACACCGGCTCGCTGTCGAGCGCCACGCGTTCGTTGCGGCGCGTGGACTCGGCGCGCAACTCGCTGGTCGTGTCGGCCACGTCGTGCGTCACGTCGAGCACGAGCTGCTTGACCGACTGCACGGAGTTCCAGGCGAACAGCATCAGCGTGACGTTCGCGAGCACGATCGCGCCGAGCATCACCGCGGCGATCGGCGACATGCTCAGCCGCTGGTGCACGACCGTGCCGGCGACCGTCGGGGCCGTCGGCGCGGGGGTCTTGGCGTCGGTGCGAGCAGCCGGCGCGGCGCCGGGCTTGGGCGCGCTCGCGCCGGTGGTCTGAGCCGCGGAGGCGGCGGAAGGAGCAGGAGCGCTGGAGGCCGAGGAGCTGGCCGGCGCGCTCGCCGCCGCGGGGATGTCCTTGGCGACCTCGACCTTCGCGCCTTCGACCGCCGCCAACGCTTCGTCCAGCTCGGCGCTGAGCGCCGGCTTGGGCTTCGTCGCGCCGAGCAGCTCGTCGAAGTTGAAGAGGTCCTCGTCGGTCTCCGCGGGCGCCGCCTGCGCCGGCTTGGGGCGCGGCGCCGCGGGGTCACCGTTGGACGAGGCGAACTGGTCGAAGCTCATGGAACGCCGCTCGACTGCGCTCAGCGCGCGTCGATGTCCTCGCCCTGTTCGGTGTCGCGCACGGACAGGCACAGCCGCACGTTGCCGAGCGCGCTGTACGTGAGGTCGAGTTGCGCGCGCATGCGTTGCGCGTCGCGGCGCGCGAGCGCCAGTCCGAGTTCGAGCGCGGCGCGGCGCTGCTGGGTGAGTTGCTCCCAGGCGGCGGATTCGCGTTCGGGCTCGGCCACGATCGAGAAGCGCGCGAGCTGGCCGTCGCGTTGCGCGGACAGCAGCACGCACTCAGCGCTGGTGGCGAGCGCGTGCTCCAGCAGCCGCGCCAGGCAATCGGCGAGGAGCGGTCCGTCGACGCGCAGGTTGGCCGGCGCAGTGGGACGCGCCAGGCGCACTCGCGCCCGTTGTTCGAAGCCCTGGCGCCGCAGCGCCGACTCGAGGATCTCGTCGACCGAGCAGGTGAGCGGCGCGAGCGGACGCGGCGCAGCGAGCGCGAGCAGCGCGTCGACGTCGCGCGACATCGAGAGCACCTGCGCCAGCGCGCCGCTGAGCTTGAGCGAGCGCGGATCGTCGGCGCGGAACTCGCTCGCGAGCGTCTCCATCGAGGCGCGCAGCGCACTGAGGGGATTGCGAAGGACCTGAGTCATGGTCAGGCCCAAGTCGGGGGCGGGGCTCGGCGCAACACTGGCGGCGGAGCTCGGCGCGTCGGAGGAGTGGGGCATGGGGATCCGTCGTTGGGCGCGCTCGCGGACCGCGGCGCGAACCTGAGCCGACTTTCGGCGCGGGAGCTTTTTTCCTTGAAGGGCCCGCGGCGACGGCCGCAGCTTTTTCCCACCCGGGAAGCGCTTGACGTTCGCTTCGCTGCGCTCGCGGCGGCCCGCGCCGCCGGCGCCTATAAGAACGACACGGCGGATGTCCGCGCGGCGGCCGGGAGCCGCCTTCGGAACTCAGCGCACGCCCAGGGCGCGCAACTTCGCGTGCAGCGTGGAGCGGTGGATGCCGAGCAGCTCCGCGCAACGGCTGACGTTCCCGCCTTGCTCGGCGAGCACGCGGCGGATCCAGTCCGACTCCACCGTCGCCAGGCTCCTGTCCGCGGACACGGACGGCTCGCTCGGAGCGCTCCCGTCGATCTTGTTCCACGGCAGAACGGGCGGCGTCACGTGGCGCTCGAGGAGCGGGCCCTCCCCGCACAGCACGAGCGCGCGCTCGAGCCACAGCTCCAACTCGCGTTCGCCGCCCTCCCAGGGCAGCGCTTCGAGGACGTGCAGCGCGTCGTCGGTGAGTCGCGCCGGTTCGACGCCCAGGTTCGCCAGGTGGCCGCGCGCGTAGGCCGCGAGATCTGCGGGGCGTTCGGCCAGCGGAGCGAGCCGCAGGCTCAATCCGTCGAGCGCGTCGCTCAACTCCGGGCTCAAGCCGTGCGGTTCGCCTGCGAACAGCGCGAGAACGCGCGGCGCGGCGGCGTTCGACCTTCGCCAGCGCTGCAGGCGTTGTGCGAGGCGGCGTTGGATCGACTCGGGCGCACGCTGAGGCTCGAGCAGCGCCACGCGGCCGCGGCGGGCTGCTTCATAGGGCGCGCCCGAGTCCTCCTCGCGCGCGAACTGCTCGGCGTCGAGCGACAACAACGCCTCGCGCGCCTGAGGAGAGTGCGCGTGGAACTCCCGCGCCAGCTCGCGCAGCGCCGTTCCGACCGCGGTGCGCAACACGACCACGCGTTGCGCGGAACGCGCCAGTCGACGCACGGCCTCTCGATCGCGGGGGATCGGAGCAGCGCGGGCTGAAAGCGTTTCCAGGTCGGGCATCGCCAGCGCTTCATCGGGCGGATCGCCGGGGAACTGTTCTGCGCGGGCCGAAGCGCTCGCCGCCAAGTTCGAAGCTGAAACCGCTTCAGCGATCGCGGGGCCCTCCGAGAACCCACCTGCGCCGACGGGTCGCCCCCCGCCCGCTCGGCGCACAGCGAACCTCCTCCAAACCCTTTTCGAGACCCCACCATGGGACTGCGCGTCAACACGAACATCGCTTCTCTCAACGCTCAACGGAGCCTCAGCACTGTCAGCACGCGGCTGCAGGGCAACTTCAAGCGCCTGTCGAGCGGTCTGCGGATCGCCACCGCCTCCGACGATGCGGCCGGCCTCGGCATCTCCGAGCGCATGCGCTCGCAAATCCGCAGCTACGGCGCCGCGGCGCGCAATGCGCAAGACGGCATCTCGCTGGTACAGACCGCGGAAGGCGCGCTGAACGAAGTCAACGGGATCCTCAACCGCATGCGCGAGCTGTCGATCCAGGCGGCGAACGGCACGCTCTCGACGGCTGACCGCGCGACGCTCGACACCGAGTACCAGGAGCTGATCGCCGAGATCGGCCGCATCGCGAGCACGGCGACCTTCAACGGCGTCGAGCTGCTCGACGGCACGACCACCGCGCTCGACATCCAGGCCGGCATCAACCAGACGGAGATCATCACCGTCTCGCTTCAGGACTCGACCGCCACGGCGCTGTCGATCTCGGCGCTCGACGTGACCACTGCGGCCAACGCCACTTCGGCGCTGACGGTGATCGACGCAGCCGTCGACCAGGTCACGACCGCGCGCGGCGCGCTGGGCTCGGCTCAGAACCGCCTGCAGTCCGCGATCTCGAGCATCACCAACGCTCAAGAGAACCTCGCTGCCGCAGAGAGCCGCATCCGCGACGTCGACGTCGCGACCGAGACCGCGGACCTCACGCGCAACTCGATCATGCAACAGGCCGCGGTCTCCGTGCTGGCGCAAGCCAACGTGCAGCCGCAGCTCGCGCTCAGCCTGCTGCAGAACTAGCAACGCACGCCGCGCGCGCTCTTCCGGCGCACGCGGCGCGCATGAACCGCTCAACAGACTCCGGCTTGGAGGCCGGTCGCTGAAGGGGGGGCGCCGCGAGGCGCTCCCCCGATCCAGCCCGCGCTCCGAGAGCTCTTTCGACAACTCCAGTCACGCTCACTCGCCCGCCGTTCGCGCGCAGCTCGCTGCGCGCCGCGGGTGAGATCCGCGACTCGATTCACTCTCGCCGCAACGGACTGCGGCTGACTCTCGCGCGTGCAAACGCGAGATCGGCGCTCGTCCGTTCACCTGAGCCAGCGCGCACGTGCCACTGCTGCGCGGCTCGGAGGCGAGCGCCGCCCCCAAGCGCTCCGCGCCAGCGGGCGGCGGCTCTCGAGTCGGTCGCGGATCACCTCCACCCGTCGTTCGCGCGACGGGCGGCCACGCGCTGGGAGGCGCGTGGTGTCTTCGCGATCTCGACTCGGCCCCCGCCGCGTCGAAGTCGCGCTCTCCTTACCTCAGCTACCAAGGACGACTGCAATGGGACTTCGTGTAAACACCAACATCGCTGCGCTCAGCGCCCAGCGAAACCTGGCCAGTGTGTCGGGTCGATTGTCGGGCAACTTCTCCCGGCTCTCTTCCGGTCTGCGCATCGCGACCGCGGCGGACGACGCCGCGGGTCTGGGCATTTCCGAACGCATGCGCGGGCAGATCCGCTCGCTGGCCGTCGCCAGCCGCAATGCGCAGGACGGCGTGTCCCTCGCGCAAACCACGGAAGGCGCGCTGCAAGAGGTGAACAACAACCTCAACCGCATGCGCGAGCTGGCCATCCAGGCCGCCAACGGCACGCTGACCACGGCCGATCGCGCCACGCTGGACACTGAGTTCCAGGCGCTGATCACGGAAATCGACCGTGTGTCCACGCAGACCACCTTCAACGGTGTGGCGCTGCTCGATGGAACCGTGACCTCGCTCGACCTGCAGGTCGGCACGAGCGCTGGCGAGACGATCACCGTCACGCTCAGCGACATGACCGGCACTGCGCTGTCGATCATGGGCGAGGACGTGACCTCGGCGGCCAACGCCAGCGCGGTGCTCGGTGTGATCGACGCCGCGATCGACCAGGTCACCACCGCGCGCGGCGCACTGGGCGCAGCCCAGAACCGACTGACGAGTTCCATCGCGTCGATCCTCAACACGCGCGAGAACTTGTCCGCGGCCGAGAGCCGCATCCGCGACGTCGACGTCGCGCTCGAGACCGCGGACCTCACGCGGAACTCGATCCTGCAGCAGGCCGCGGTGTCCGTGCTGGCTCAGGCCAACACGCAGCCGCAGCTCGCGCTCACGCTGCTGCAAGGCTGATCGCGCGCGCGCGCTCGGCGCGAGCCCCGCAGGGCTCGGTCCGCGCGCAGGGGATTCGCGCTCCCCACTCGCCACCGCGCTGGCGGTCTGCGCTGCGACTGCGCACCCGATCCGCTCGCGCTCCAACGTTCATCCGAGTTTCTTGCCTTCGCCGGTTCCGAGTCACGGGCGGATTGTCCGCAACGGTTGGAACGAAGCCGCGGCGCGAGGCGTGAAGCGGAAGCTACGGATATGCATCGCCACGGCTTCAGTTCGACACCAAGGAACCTCTCAACATGGGACTTCGAGTCAACACCAACGTTGCTGCGCTGACGAGTCAGCGCAACCTGGCGTCCGTCACCGGACGGCTCCAGGGCAACTTCGCGCGCCTGTCCTCAGGCTTGCGGATTGCGACGGCGGCGGACGACGCGGCAGGCCTCGGAATCTCCGAGCGCATGCGCGGTCAGATCCGTTCGTTCACCGTCGCCAGCCGCAACGCCCAAGACGGCGTGTCGCTCGCGCAGACCGCGGAAGGCGCTCTCCAAGAGGTGAGCAACAACCTCAACCGCATGCGTGAATTGGCCGTGCAGGCCTCGAACGGAACGCTCACCACGGCGGACCGTGCGACGCTGGACACGGAATTCCAGGCGCTGATCACCGAAATCGATCGCGTTGCTACGCAGACCACGTTCAACGGCGTCTCGCTGCTCGACGGCACGACGACCTCGCTGGACATCCAGGTCGGCATCAACGACGCGGAGACGATCGCGGTCAGCCTCTCCGACACCACCGCGACGACCCTGGCCATCCAGGGCGAGGACATCACGACGGCGGCCAACGCCAGCGCGGTGCTCACCGTCATCGACGGCGCGATCGACGACATCACGACGGCTCGCGGCAACCTGGGCGCTGCCCAGAACCGCCTGACCAGCGCGATCGCGTCGATCCTCAACACGCGCGAGAACCTCTCGGCCGCCGAGAGCCGTATCCGCGACGTCGACGTCGCCATCGAGACCGCGGACCTGACGCGGAACTCGATCCTGCAGCAGGCCGCAGTGAGCGTTCTCTCCCAAGCGAACGTTCAGCCGCAGCTCGCCTTGTCGTTGCTCGGCTAACGCCGGGCAGCCACGCAACGGCCGGGTTCCGTTTCCCCGTCCCCTCCCACGGGGCCCGGCCAAGCCTTTCTCCTTCCTCGGCCGACGGCTGAGGGGCCCAGGAAGGCGAGGCACAAGAGCCCTGTCCAGCCGAGTGCTGGACGGGGCTCTTCCCTTCTTCAGCGCGAGGGGCTGCGGCGCACGTTCAGCGCGTTTCGAGCCGTTTCATCGACTCACTGCGTAGTGCGCGTTCGCGGCGCTGCACTAGCTTGAGAGGCGCATGACTGCGCTCGCCTCTCTGCGCTCGATCCTGTTGGCGTTGCTCGCGCTGGCGAGTTGGACCACGTCGTGCGTGTCGCTCGAGCGCTTGGGGCGGCACTCGCCGTTCTCTGGCGACTCCTCGGCGGAGCGCGTCAGCCTGTGGCCGCTCGTCCACGCGGAACAAGACTCTCTCGCGGTCGCGTGGCCGTTGTTCGACGTCGACAGCCGCGGCTTCGCGTTGAGGCCGCTGGTCGCAGCGGACTCGGGCGATTGGGAGGTGTTGTTCCCGTGGGCGTCGCACGACGCGCAGAGCGGTCGCGGCTGGGCCGCGCCGGCGTACTGGTCCAAGCGCGCGGTCGGCTTCTTCCCGCTGTTCCACCTCGGTCAGTTCAGCTACGTCGGGCCGGTGTACTGGCGCCGCGAGGCCGGACGCACGCGCTGGGGCGGCGTGTTCCCGCTCGCGTTGCTCGGCGAGTTCAACCACGTCGGGCCGGTCTGGTGGGAGAGTCGCTCGCCCAACTGGGGCGTGTTCCCGCTGTTCGGCGTCGGCGCGACACGGCACGTCGGTCCAGCGTGGTGGAGCGACGAGGGCTGGGGCCTGTTCCCGCTCGTGTGGAGCAGCGCGGACTCCGCTCGTCTGGGACTGCTTCCGTTCTACGCGCACCGCCGCACTCCGTCGCGCACCACGCGAGTGCTGCTCGCAGGTCTGCTCGGCGCCGACCGTCGGCCGGGGCGCGACGTGCGCTGGGCGGCGCCGCTGTACTACAGCGATGAGCGCGCGGATCGCTCCGACGAACTGCTGCTGCCGCTCTACTACGAGCGACGGCGCGGCTCCGAGACGCAGGTGTTCACGCTCCTGGGCAATCGCAGCGTGCGCGACGACGGCGGTTCGCTCAACGTGTATCCGCTGTGGTGGTCGAGCCGCAGCGGGGACGCGAAGACGCGCATGTTGCTGCCGCTGTTCTATTACGAGCAGGACGGCGATGAGCGCGCGTTGCTCACGCCGCTGGGGGGCCGCGGTTGGAGCAGCTCCGGCGCCACGCGCTACCTCAACGTTCTCGGGCCGCTGTACCACCACAGCGCCAGCGCGGACGGCCGCCGCGAACGCACCGCGCTCGCCTGGCCGCTGTACGAGCGCGTTCGAACCGACAGCGAGCGCACGCTTCGCTCCGTGCCGTTCTTCTCGTCGACGTCCGACAGCGAGCGGAGCGAAGGTTGGTACGCGCTCGGGCTGGGCCACTTCGAGCGCACGAAGGAGCAACGCGCTCACCGCTTCTGGCCGTTCTTCTCGAGCAGCGAAGGCGTCCGCGCGCCGGGCTGGCTCTACGACTGGACGTTGTTCGGTCGGCGCGGGCGCGAGGGACGCCGCGAGAGCTGGCTGTTCCCGCTGTACGCGAGCAAGAGCGAGCCCGCGCTCGAGCAGACGCAGTGGCTCCTCGGCGCCGCGTCGCATGCGACCAGCGGCGGCCAGACGAGCTGGCGCGCGTGGCCGTTCGCCTCGAGCTCGAACTTCGACACCGACAACGACTGGCTGCACTGGGCGACGCTCGTCGGTCGGCGGCGGCGCGCCGGAACCGAGCAGACGCACGTCCTGACGCCCTTGGTGTACCTGAGCGACGAGTCGAGCTCGCCGCACGAGAGCACGCGCAGCACGCACGTCCTCGCCTTGTCGCGCTGGAGACACGAGCGCCGCCACGGGCTCGTGCTGCCGGACTCGTCGGGCCTGTCGCAGCGCAGTCGCAGCGAGTCGTCCGAGCTGTCCCTGCTGTTCAGCCTGTTCACGCACAGGCTCGAGCGCTTCGTGGTGTGGCGCGAAGACGGGCCGACGCGCGAGGAGGCGGGCGTGCTCCAGAACTTCGACACGCGCTTGGACTCCATCCCGGGCGTGGTCCGCGACGAGTCCGCGGCCCGCGCGATCCTGGAACGGCGCGGACACGCTCCGCTCGACGGAAGCCCACAGGCCCTGCGCGACGCGCTCGCGCACTTGCTCGACAGCTCGACCACCACCGTCGAGCGCCGCAGCTTGGGTGCGCCGCTCCTGTTCCACTACGAGCGCGGACCCGACTCGCTGGAGTGGAGCGGGCCGCTGTCACTCGTGCGCTCGCGGCGCGACGCGCACAGCGCCGAGTTCAGCTTCCTCTACTACGGCTACCGCAGCGTCACGAAGGGCGACACGACGCGGCGCGACATCTTCCCGTTCATCACTTGGGACAGTGGTCCGGGCCAGCGCGAGGTGTCGTTCTTCTGGCGCCTGTTGCGCTACCGCCGCGACGGCGAGCGCACGGGCGGGCACGTGCTGTTCATCCCCTGGGGCGACGCCTGAGTCCGGGGAGCGGAAGAACTTTCGCCGCGGGGCCCCAGCCAGGACTGCGAGGCCGCTTCCGGCCCTGTTCCGGGCCTCTGCAGGGCCCTCCCCGCGGGTTGTGGGGCAATCAGCGATGCGCTCCGCCGATCCTGCAGCGGCCGCCTCGTTAAGGAAGTCGGATTTCGTCAAGAGAGGCGTTGGGGGCGCTCGAAAGATCCCGCGCCGCAAGGCGTGGGGTGGGGAGCAAGGGGATCGCGCGACGCGCGGGCTCAGGCGCTCCATCTCGCTGTGCTCTGTGACTACTGGCGCCGGTTCCACACGCACGCCTCCTGGAGGGGACGAGCGCGTGCGCCGGCGCGAGCTTGGCGGATCCCTGCGTGCGCAGCGCGGGCCGATCAGCGTCGCGCGACCCGTGCCAACCGTCGCGCGCCGTCCCGACCGGTCCGTGGCGGCCGCCGCCCGCCAGGTTCTGGCCCTACGGAACCAACCAAGGAAATCAGATGGGACTTCGTGTCAACACCAACGTCGCTGCGCTGACCAGCCAGCGCAATCTGGGCGCCGTGACTTCACGGCTCCAGGGCAACTTCGCGCGGCTCTCGTCGGGCTTGCGCATCGCCACTGCTGCGGACGACGCTGCCGGTCTCGGCATCTCGGAACGCATGCGCGGCCAGATCCGTTCGTTCACCGTCGCGAGCCGCAACGCCCAGGACGGCGTGTCGCTGGCTCAGACCGCTGAAGGCGCGCTGCAGGAGGTGAGCAACAACCTCTCGCGTATGCGCGAGCTCGCGGTCCAGGCCTCGAACGGAACGCTGACCAGCGCCGACCGAACGACGCTCGACACCGAATTCCAGGCGCTGGTGACCGAGATCGACCGCGTCGCGACGCAGACCACGTTCAACGGCGTGAGCCTGCTGGACGGTTCGACCACGTCGCTCGACATCCAGATCGGCATCAACGACTCCGAGACGATCTCGATCAGCCTGTCCGACACGACGGCGACGACCATCGGCATCGAAGGGCAGGACATCACGTCCGCGGCGAACGCGAGCTCGGCGCTGACGGCGATCGACTCCGCCATCGACGACATCACCACGGCGCGCGGCAACCTGGGCGCGGCGCAGAACCGCATGACCAGCGCGATCTCCTCGATCCTCAACACGCGCGACAGCCTGGCGGCCGCCGAGAGCCGCATCCGCGACGTGGACATCGCCACCGAGACCAGCGACTTGACGCGCAACGCGATCCTGCAGCAGGCGGCGATCTCGGTGCTCTCGCAGGCGAACGTGCAGCCGCAGCTCGCGCTGAGCCTGCTCGGCTGACAAAGACTCTCCCGCCCCTCGTGGGTCGGTGGGAAGAAGAGCGGCTGGCGGCGTGTGGTAGCGCCCGCTGGCCGAAGACGGACGGAGGCTCCGCGCAGGCGGGGCCTCCGCTCTGGTTTGTGGCTGGAAGCAATTTCCGGCCGGAACGCGCTAAGCCCGCCGCGGCGCCCCGCCGATAACCGACGAGCGAGGGTCCGACCAGGCCCCGCCCCGAGCTCCATGCCTTCAGGAATCACCTTCTCCGGACTGGGCAGCGGCATCGACTCCGCGGCCATCATCAACGCGCTGCTCGCCGTCGAGCGCGTGCCGATCGAGCAGCTCGAGGACCGCAAGAGCGCCGACCAGAAGAAGATCGACCTGATCGGCACGTTCCGCGGACTGGTCGACACGCTGCGCACCAAGGCCAACGCGCTCGGCGCGCTCGACTCGCTGCTCGCGTTCAAGGTCACCTCGAGTGTCGACGGCCTCGCGAACTTCAGCGCCAGCGGCGCTGCGCAAGCCGGCACGCACACGATCGAAGTCCAGTCGCTGGCCACGACCGACCGCTGGGCCTTCGACGGAGTCACCGACCCCGATGCGGACCTCGCCACCGTCGACGGTCAGGCGGTGAGCTTCACCTACGACGGCGTCAACTACAGCGCGTCGGTCAACGCTGCGGACTCCTCGCTCAACGAGATCGCGTCCGCCATCAACTCCGCGGCGCCGGACGGCGTGACCGCCAGCGTGGTGAACGCCGGCACCAGCGGGAATCCGAGCTGGCAGCTCGTGCTGACGGCCCAGGAGACGGGCGAGGACTTCCGCATCGAGAACCTCACCAGCACCGTTGCGGGTCTGGTGGTCGACGGAACTGGGCCGGACGCCAACGGCGTCGCGCAGAGCACGAACAACATCTCCGTCGGACTCAACGCCGTGGCGATCATCGACGGACTCACGGTCGAGCGCACCAGCAACGACTTCAGCGACGTCATCGCCGGCGTTTCGATCTCGCTCCTCGACGCGCAGCCGGGGACGACGGCGCAGTTCACCGTCGAGCCCGACAAGGCGGCCGTGAAGGGCAAGATCAAGGAGTTCGTCAACGCCTACAACGAGGTGACCAAGTTCATCTCGAAGCAGAACAGCTACGACGAGGAGAAGGGCGCAGGCGGACCGCTGTTCGGCGACAACGCGTTGGCCACGATCCAGCGCACGCTGCGCACGGCTCTCTTCGGTCAAAGCGCGGCCCAGGTCGCGGCGGACACCACCGGCTACGGCAGCCTGCGGCTGCTGGGCGTCGAGAGCACCGGCGACGGCACGCTCAAGATCAACGACTCGGTCATGGACGCGAAGATGGACGCCGACCTCGACGCGTTCGCGGACTTCTTCGCGGACCGCGACGGCTTCGACAACAACGGCGCGCCCGTCGGAACCGACCGCTACTACTTCGACGTCACCGCCGACACGGGCTTCGGCGATGACCTGGCGCGCGCGCTCGACTCCGTGATCAAGAGCTACGGCGACCAGAACGGCCAGTACTACAAGGGCGTGTTCGAAGCCCGCGTCGAGTCGCTCAACGCGAACATCAAGACCTACAACTCGCGCATCGACCAGCGCGAGGTCCGCATCGAGAAGCTCCAGGCGCAGCTCGTCGCGCGCTTCGCGGCGCTCGAGTCGACCATGGCGCGCCTGCAGAGTCAGAGCGCCTACCTCAGCGCCGGCTGATACGGCCCCGCGTCCCCCCCTCACCGCAACGATGAACCCCCGCCACGCCGCTTCCGCCTACCGCGAGTCCTCGATCGAGAACGCGCCGCCGATCAAGATCGTGCGCATGCTCTACCAGGGCGCGCTGCGCTTCCTCGATCGCGCGCAGGCCGACAACGTCCAGCCGAACGATCCGCAGTTCGTGTACCTGCTCACGCGCGTCGAAGCGATCGTGGCCGAGCTGCGCGTCGCGCTGGATCCCAGTCACGCTCCGCAGATCGCGGACAACCTCGAGCAGCTCTACCTGTTCGTGGAGGAGCGACTGCGCCAGGCGGGCATGGAGCACTCCAAGGCGCCGCTGGGCGACGCCCGCAAGGTGCTCGAGAACCTGCTCGACGCGTGGACGCGCGTCGAGGTCGGCACGCGCTGAACGCGCGGGCGAGGGCTCCACATGGCCGCGCCGCAACCTCGCGACGAGTCCTCGACGGCGGCGCGCTACCGACGATCCCTGGCGGCGCTCCTGAGCGAGATCGAGCGTCCCCAGGCGAGCGAGTCGACGCTCCTGGCTCGCAGCGAGCGTTGTGCGAGCGCGTTCGAGGAGCTCCAGCGCGATCCCGATCTGTCGCAGTCCGAGCGCCAGCAGTTGCTCAGCCTGGTGAGCTCGGCGCTGGCGGCCACGCTTCAACAGAAGGACGACCTTTCGCGACGCCTGCTGCTGACCCGCGAAGTGCTCCGGACGACGCGCGGCGTGCGGCTCGACGGCAGCGTCGGCGACTGGTGCGACATCGCGGGCTGAGCGCCGCTCGCGTCCCTCGCTGCCCCGCCTCTCGAGCGCCTCCGTTCCACGGACCGCCGTCTCGCCGGTCCAAAGGAAAAGGCGCCGGACCATCTCAGGATGACGGCCGGCGCCTCAAGAGCATCAGGAGAGTCTGATGGAGGCCCGCGCAGCGGGGTGCAGCCGCACGCGCGGACTCCAGAGAGTGATTAGGCCCGGTTCTCGGCCCTTGGACAGTCCTTGCGGGCCAAAGCACGCCTCCGCATGACCGCGCTGTCACGATCCGCGCCTGCCGGCGCGGGTCATCAGGCCGCCGCCGCCGTGACGCGGTTGCGCCCGGCGTGCTTGGAGGCGTACAGCGCCGCGTCCGCGCGGGCGATCAGCGCGAGCGGCAGCTCCGCGCCGTTCCACTGCGCCGCGCCGATCGAGACCGACACCGGCAGGCCGTTGTAGTTCTGGCGCTGCTCGGCGCCGTAGTCGCAGACCGCGTTGCGCAGGTCCTCGGCGACGGCGAGCGCGTTGTTGAGCGGGCAGCAGGGCAGGAGCACGACGAACTCCTCGCCGCCGTAGCGCGCCACGAGGTCGCCCTTGCGCACGCTGCGGTGGAGGATCTTCACCAGGTCCTGCAGCAGTCGGTCGCCGATCTGGTGCCCCATGGCGTCGTTGAACTTCTTGAAGTGATCGAGGTCCATGATCAGCAGCGACACGGGCAGCTTCGTGCGCGTGCTCTGGGTGATCAGGAACTCGAGGCGATCCATGAGTCGCCGGCGCGTGGCGGCCCCGGTGAGCGGATCGAGCGTCGCGAGTCGCTCCTTCTCCTTGGTGAGCTCCTCGAACTGCAGCAGCAGAGTGAGCTGCTCCGCGATGATGCCCAGGCAACGATCCTCGCCCGACACCGGCGCTCGCCCGGCGCGGCCGCGGTCGGCGACGAGCGCGAGGCGCTTGCCGCCGACGCGCGCGCGCAACGGCGCGAACGCGACGCTCGCGACACCGATCAGCTCCAGCACGGCTTGACGCTCCTGGGACGCGTCGTCGCGCGTCAGGATCGCGGGCGACATCAGCGCGCCCAGATCGCCCGAGAACGGCAGCCACAACCCTTCACTGACCCGCGTGTGTCCGCTGGCGGCGCACGAGCCGACCACTTCGATCTTGCCGGTCTTGTCGTCGAGCTCGAGGCACGAGAGCCGGTGGAAGCCCATCGACTCCATCGCGCGGAACATCACGCCGGGGAGCGGATCTCCGTCGCCCAGCCGGTTGAGACCGTACTGGAGCACCGTGTTCACCGACTCCTCGGCGCGCAGCTGGCGCTCGGTGTCGAGCAGACGGCGGCGCAGCTCCTCGTGCGTGCGGCGCATGCTCTCCAGCGCTTGCTGCGTCGTGCGCGCGAGCGGCCGCGCGAGTTCCGCCGCTGCGCCGACCGCCCTGCGCGCTCGTTCGATCACGGCGTCGGCGTCGACCTCGCGGAGGAACTCGACCACATCGGCGGGCGGGTCCTCGAGGCGCGAGAGCGCGAAGCGCGGGAAGCCAGCGACGTGGGCGAGGCGCGCCGCGCAGCGCACGATCGTCATCAGCGCCAGGTCGGAGCCGTTGTTCGCGAGCCGCTTGACCTGATCCGGCGTGCGGTAGGTGGACAGCAGCACGTCCTGCAACTCGACAGGCAGGTTCCAGCTCTGCGAGAGCACGATCGCGAGCGACTCGTGGTCGACGCCCAGGACCTGCTGCTCGAGTTCGAGGCACTTGTGCGGCGAGACGCCGGCCAGTTGCCGACGCAACTGCGGGAGCTCGTCGGAGAACAGGTCCCATTGCGCGAGCATGCCCACCGAGGCGAGGAGGCCCGCTGAGTACGCCACATCGGGGTCGGGGTAGTCCGCAGCGTTGGCCAGTTCGCTCGCGGCGGCGGCGCAGGCCACCGAGTGCTTGCGGGCCGAGAGCGAGCACACCGCGCCTTCGTCGGCGTCGAGGATGCGGATCTCGCCGCGGACCGGGCTGCGCAGCGCGAGCTCACGCATGCCCGCGACACCCAGCGCCGTGACGGCGGCCGGGATGTTGAGCGCGTTGCGACGCCGCAGGGCGTCGGGCGAGAGTCGGCGGAGGACTTCGACGGTCAGAGCCGGGTCCGTGCGCACCAGCGCGGCGATGTCGTCCACGGAAGATTGTTCGCACAGCGCCAGCTCCAGCAGCCTGAGGATCGACTCCGGAGGCGAGGAGAGCGACTCGAGCTGCTGCAGCGCGAGTTGGGCGCGGTGAAAACTGTGCATGGAGGAACGCGGCGCGATGGGTCGGCTGGCTACGACCTCTTTCGACCCCGCGAGACACGCGACTGAGGTGGGTTTCACCCCAAGAGCGGGACGCTCGAGCGGGTGTCGGAATCTGCGACACAAGCTTTCCGTCGCGATTCACGACAGAGGCGACGAGGGACGGCTGAGCGCGGCTCGGCCCACCTCTCCGCCATGTCCATCCCCACACCTGTGTTCGCCGTTTCGGCCCTCTCCTGGCCCGCTGCGGCGGGCGAATCGGCCGCCGCGCAGGGCCCTGACATGACGCGCTACGTGCTGGTGTGCGTCGGTCTCCTGTTGGCGATCGTCGGTGTCGCCGCCGCGCTCAAGCGCTTGCTCGGCGGGGCGCTCACGCGTCGCGCCGCCGCGCGCTCGCTCCAGGTGATGGACGTGCTCCCGCTGGGGGGCAAGCAACGCCTCGCGGTCGTGCGCTGCTACGACCGCACGTTCCTCCTGGGCCTGGGCGAGAAGGAGCTGACGGCCATCTCCGAACTCGACGCGGTGATCGCGCCGCAGGCCACCGCCGCGCCCACGCGCGCCGACACTCACGCCTTCGCGAGCGTGCTCGAGCGCATCGCGCCCAAGCTCACGCCGGAGCGCCTGCGCAAAGAGGGGATCCTCGGATGACGAGCTGGGGCCACTTCGTGCGCGGGATAGCGCTGATCGCGCTCCTGTTCTTCGCCGCGCCGCTGCATGCGCAGGAAGCGGTCGAGGCCTTGGCGCCGCTCGCGCCTGCCGCCGAAGCCGCGTCGGAAGCCGCGCCCGGCGCCGTCGACGAGCTCGGACGCATCGGCGCGCAGAGCTTCGACGAGGGCCGGCTCTCGACCGCGGTCGAGATCGCGGTGCTGCTGACGATCCTGTCGCTGCTGCCCGCGATCCTGATCACGATCACGAGCTTCACGCGCATCGTCATCGTGATGAGCTTCGTGCGGCGCGCGCTGTCGACCAACGAACTCCCGCCCAACCCGGTGATCATCGGCCTCGCGCTGTTCCTCACGACCTTCGTGATGGCGCCGGTCGCCGAGCGCATCTGGGACCGCGCGTGGGTGCCGTATCGCGCGGGTCAGATGGCCATGCAGCCGGCCGGCGAAGCCGCCTGGGTCGAGCTGCGCGGCTTCCTCGTGGCCAACACGCGCAAGAGCGAGCTCGAGCTGTTCGCCGACCTCGCGAAGCTGCCCGTCGAAGAGCGCGTGATCGAAGAACTGCCGCTGCGCGTCGTCGTGCCGGCGTTCGTCACCAGCGAGCTCAAGACGGCCTTCCAGATGGGCTTCCTGTTGTTCCTGCCGTTCCTGGTGATCGACCTGGTGATCGCCAGCGTGCTGCTCTCCATGGGCATGTTCATGTTGCCGCCAGTCATGGTGTCGACGCCCTTCAAGCTCCTGCTGTTCGTGCTCGTCGACGGCTGGAGCCTGATGTGCGAGACGCTGGTCGCGTCCTTCGTGGTGAGCTGAGGCGCGCCGTGAACGAACTCGATCTCAAGGTCGCAGAACTCGCGCGCGAGATGCTCGTCACCTCGCTGCTGCTCGCCGGCCCCGTGTTGATCGTCGGCCTCCTGGTGGGCGTCGGCGTGAGCATCTTCCAGGCGCTGACCAGCGTTCAGGAGCAGACCCTCTCGCTCGTTCCCAAGATGCTGGCGGTGCTCGGAGTGTCGCTGCTCCTGCTCGTGCCTGCGCTGGGTCTGTTGCGCGACTACACGCTGCGCGTGTTCGGCCAACTGCTGAGCTTCGGGCTCTCGTGAGCGCGCCATGCTCCCCGACGGAACCCTGGCGGCTTTCGGCTTGTTCATGACGCGCACCAGCGCGCTCGTGCTCGCCACGCCGTTCTTCGGAGCGGAGTCGACCTTCGGCGGCGCCAAGGTCGCGCTGATCACGTCGCTCGCGCTGCTGTCGTACACCGCGCACGGAACTCCGCTGCCCGACGCGCAAGCCCCGCTGGCCTTCGGGCTGCTCGCGCTGCGCGAGGTCCTGATCGGACTGTCGCTGGCGCTCGTGCTGCAGCTCGCGCTGCTCGCGGTGCGCGTCAGCGGCGAAATGATCGGCCAGGAGATGGCCTTCAACATGGCCAACGTCGTCGACCCGGCGACGGGCCTGAGCACGCCGCTGGTGACGCAGTTGTACGAGGCGGCCTTCGTGCTCGGTCTGCTCGCCGTCGACGGTCACCACCTCGTCCTGCGCGCCCTGGGCTCGTCGTTCGAACGCGCGCCGGTCGGCAGCTTCGAGATCGACACCGGCCTGGCCGAGCTCGTCACACGTCAGCTCGCGCAGATGTTCGCCGCTGGCATCACCTTCGCCGCGCCGGTGCTGGTGCTGCTCTCGCTCACCTCGCTGGTCATGGGCTTGCTCGCGCGGACCGTGCCCGCGCTCAACGTCCTCGAGGTCGGATTCACGCTGCGCATCATGGTCGGCCTCGGCGCGATGACGCTGTTCGCGCCGCTGATCGCGCCTGCGTTGACCGCGCTGTTCAACGCCGTCGACGTCGGACTGACCCAGGTGCTCGGAGAGCTCGGAGCCTGAGCGATGGCCGACGAAGACGACGATCCCGACTCCAAGACCGAGGATGCGACTCCACGTCGACTCGCGGAGGCGCGCGAGCGCGGCCAGACGCCGTTCTCGAGCGAGCTGCTCGCGGCGCTGGTGCTCGCGGGCTGGCTCGGCATGTTCCTGTTCGCGGGCGGCGCCGTGTTCCGCGCGCTGGCGTTGACGCTGCGCAGCGTGATCGAAGTCGTCAGTCTGCGCGGCCGCGAGGAGCTCACCGTCGAGGACGCGGCGGCGCTGCTGCAGACGTTCGCGAGCGAGACGTTCGCTCCCGCGCTCGTGCTGATGGGGCTCTCGCTCGCGCTCGCTGCGCTCGTCGGCTACGGGCAGATCGGCTTCGTCGTCGCCACCAAGGCGCTCGAGATCGACCCGTCGAAGCTCGACCCGAACAAGGGGCTGCGCAAGCTGTTCGGCGCGCAGAGCCTGGTCCGCACCGGCTTCTCGCTGTTGAAGACGGTTCTGATCGTCGGCGTCACGGCCTGGATGGCGTGGCTCCAGATCGAGGAGATCTCCGCCGTCGTGGCGCTCGAGATCGGGCCGGCGCTCGCCGCGCTGGGCCACATCGTGCTGCGTTGCCTCTCGGCCGCGCTGCTCGCGATCGTCGCCATCGGAGTGACCGACCTGTTCGTGCAGCGCCAGCAGTTCCACAAGCAACTGCGCATGTCGAAGAAGGAGATCAAGGAAGAGGCGCGCCAGTCGGATGGCGATCCGCACGTCAAGGCGCGCATTCGGCGCGTCCAGCGCGAGATGGCTCAGCGCCGCATGATGTCGGAAGTGCCCAAGGCGACGGTGGTCATCACCAATCCGACGCACTACGCGGTGGCGCTTCAGTACGACCGCGAGGCGCCGGCCGAGAAGCGCGGCGCTCCGCGCGTGGTGGCCAAGGGCGTCGACCTCGTCGCGCAGCGCATCAAGGAGATCGCGCGCGAAGCCGGCGTCGTCGTGTACGAGAACGCGCCGCTGGCGCGCAGCCTGCACGCGCGCTGTGAGATCGGCGACTCGGTGCCCGTCGAGCTGTACGAGGCCGTCGCGCAGGTCCTGGCCTACGTCTACGAAGTCCACAAGCACGCGCCGCGCCCCGCGCTCGCGGCCAAGGCGTGAGCTGAACCATGGCGCAAACGAGCAAGCAAGCGGCGGAGCAACTGGGCGCGGCCCTGCGGCGCTACTCCGACTGGGTCGTCGGCGTGGGCGTGCTCGGGCTGGTCGTGACGCTCGTTTCGCCGCTGCCGCCGGCGCTGCTCGACGCGTTGCTCGCGTTGAACATCGCGTCGGCGCTGATGCTCCTGCTCCTGTCGATGAACTCGGCGCGCGCCGCCGAGCTCTCGGTGTTCCCGACGCTGCTCCTGTTCTCGACGCTGTTCCGACTGGGCCTCAACGTCGCGAGCACGCGCTTGATCCTCTCGGGCGGCGACGCCGGCGCGATCATCCACGCCTTCGGCGAGTACGTGTGCGGCTCGAACCTCACCGTCGGGATCATCGTGTTCCTGATCCTGGTGGTGATCCAGTTCGTGGTCATCACCAAGGGCGCCACGCGCATCAGCGAAGTGTCGGCGCGCTTCGTGCTCGACGCGATGCCCGGCAAGCAGATGGCGATCGACGCCGACTTGAACAGCGGTCTGATCGACGCCGACGAGGCGCGCCGCCGCCGCGCGCAGGTGTCCTCCGAGGCCGAGTTCTACGGGGCCATGGACGGCGCCTCGAAGTTCGTCCGCGGCGACGCGATCGCCGGACTGATCATCACCGCGCTCAATCTGCTGGGCGGCGTGACGATCGCGATGTTCAACGGAGCGAGCCTGAGCGAAGCGGGCCAGCGCTACTCGCTGCTCTCGATCGGCGACGGCCTGGTCAGCCAGATCCCTGCGCTGCTGGTGTCGACCGCGTCGGGCGTGCTCGTCACCAAGGCGACCAGCGAAGCCAGCCTGGGCGTGCAGATGATGGCGCAGCTCGGCGGCCGCCCGCGCGCGACGCTGATCGCGTCCGGCATGTTGTTCATGATCGGGCTGCTGCCGGGTCTGCCCAAGATCCCGTTCTTCCTGCTCGCGACGGTGCTGCTGCTCACCTGGCGTTCGACGCGCGACATCAAGTCGGCCGACGAGCTGCTCGCGCCGCCGACGCCGGCCGTCGACCCCGCGCAGTCGAACAAGCCGACCACGACCAGCGCGGAGGACGAGAGCGAGGCCGCGCTCGAGCTGCTCAAGGTCGATCGCATCGCGCTCGAGATCGGGTACCGCCTGATCCCGCTGGTGCAGGACCCGCGCGGGCAGGGCATCCTCGAACACATCGCGCAGTTGCGCCGGCGCTTCGCTTCGCGCGAGGGCGTGGTGCTGCCGCCCGTTCGCATCAAGGACAACATCAAGCTCGCGCCCAACTCCTACCGCGTGCTCATCGGCGGACAGGAAGTCGCGCGCGGCGAGATCGAGCCCGGCCAGATGCTCGCCATGGACTCGGGCGCGGTCAGCGGCAAGTTGCGCGGCAAGGCCACGGTCGATCCGGCCTTCGGTCTGCCGGCGCTGTGGATCCCCGACAGCGCGCGCGACGAGGCCGAACTGCTCGGCTACACGGTGGTCGATCCGGTCAGCGTGCTCGTGACCCACCTCACCGAGGTGCTGCGCGGCGCGTTGGGTGACGTGCTCACGCGCGACGACGTCAAGGAGCTCGTCGAGAACGTCAAGAAGGTCTCGCCCGCGGTCGTCGAAGAGCTGATCCCGGCCAAGATCGGCTACGGCGAGGTGCAGGCCGTGCTGCGCAATCTGCTGCGCGAAGGCGTGGCCGTGCGCAACATGGCGGCGATCCTCGAGGTCCTCGCGGACAACGTCACGCGCACCAAGGATCCCGACGCGCTCACCGAGCTCGTGCGGCAGCGACTGGGGCGCGCGTTGTGCGAGCTCCACGCCGATCAGGTCGGCGTCGTCCACGTCGTCACGCTCGATCCGCGCATCGAGGCGCGTCTGGCGACGGCGGTCGGCGCGGCCGGCGATCCCGAGACGCCGCCCGTGAGCCCCGCGTACCTCCAGCGCCTGATCGAGAAGGTCGGCGAGCACGTGGCGCAGGGCGCGAAGACCGGCGCCGACGTCGTGCTGCTCGCGCGCGCCAACGTGCGCCGCTTCCTCGGCGAACTCGTGCGCGCCTCGCTGCCCAAGGTCAGCGTGCTCTCGTACCAGGAAGTCACTCCCGCCAAGGCGCTCAACACGGTCGCGACCGTGCGACTGGACGACTAGCCATGCAGATCCACCGAGTCCGCGGCCGTGACCTGCGCGACGCGCTGAGCCGCGCCGGCCGGCAGTTCGGCGACAACGCGCTGCTGCTCTCGCACGAAACGCTGCCCGATGGCGATGTGCTCGTCGCCGTGGCCGATCCCGTGCGCACGATGGTGTCGCGCGGCGAGCTCACGTCCTCGCGCGATTGGGCGCCGCGCTCGTCCGGGCTGGCCGACGTCGAGCGCGCTCTCGAGCGCAGCGGCGCGTCGCGCACTCTGATCGAAGCGACGCTCGCGCACGTCGCGAGCAGCGGCGCGCGCGGTCCCTACGCGCTGGACGCGGCGGCCGAATTCCTCGGCGCGCGCGTCGCCGTCGCCCCCGGTCCGCGCCTCGCGGCCCGCTCGACGCTCGAGCGCGGTCGGCCGTGCGTGCTCGCGTTCGTGGGCCCGACCGGCGTCGGCAAGACCACGACGCTGGCGAAGATCGCCTCGCGCATGGCGCGCGTCGGACGGCGCGTCTCGCTGGTGTGCATGGACACGCAGCGACCGGGCGCCAAGGAACAGCTCGCGGCCTTCGCGCAGCTCATGCAGGCCCCGTTCGCGGTCGCGCCCGACGCGGCGGCGCTGTCGGCGGTGCTCGCGCGCAGCACCGATCGCGATTGCGTGCTGGTGGACACGACCGGTCGCTCGCCGCGGGACGCGCGCGCGCTGGAGCAGCTCTCGCAGTCGCTGGGGCGCGACACCGAGAGCGTGTCGACGTACCTGGTGCTCTCGGCGGCTTCGACGCGAACCGCGCTCGAGGAAGCGCGCCGCAGCTTCGCCGCCACACGGCCGGACGCCTGGATCGTGACCAAGATCGACGAGACGCGCGCGCCGGCGCCGGTGCTCGAAGCGGCGAGCGAAGCCGGTGTCGGGCTCGCGTTCCTGTGCGACGGCCCGGATGTCTCCGCGCACCTCGAGCGCGCGCACGCCGAGCGCTTCGCCGACCTGTTCCTGCGCGGGAGGCTCGCGTGAGCCGCGGCGCGATGGTGCTCGTCTCCGGCGGTAAGGGCGGCGTCGGCAAGACGACCCTGTCCGCGAACCTCGCCACGCTCCTCGCCTCGCGCGGGCTGCGCGTGCTCCTGGTCGATCTCGACCTGGGGTTGGCGAACGTCGACGTGCTGCTCGGACTCCAGCCGCGAGTGACGAGCGAGGATGCGCTCGCCGGACGCTGCGAGTTGAGCGCGTGCATCGTCGAAGGCGCGGCCGGAGTTCATGTCCTGCCTGCGTCGAGCGGCGTGGCGCAGCTCGCGCGACTCGATGGAACGGCGCTCGAGCGGCTCTCGTACGACCTCGAGCAGCTCGCACACGACTACGACCTGGTCATCGCCGACAGCCCCGCCGGCATCGGCGCCGACGTGTTGCACTTCGGCGCGCGTGCACGGCTGGTGCTGGTGGTCACGACTCCCGATCCCGCCGCGCTCAGCGACGCCTACGGCTTGATGAAGGCGCTGCACCAGCACGCCGAAGAGCAGCGGATCGACCTCGCCACTCCCGAGCTGGTGCTCAACTGCGTCAGCGGCGTCGACGAGGCGCGCGAGCTGGCGCGACAACTCGCAGGCGTGTGCGAGCGCTTCCTCGCGCGCGAACCGAAGCTGGCCGGCTGGCTCCCGCGCAGCACGCGCATCCAGCAGTCCTGCCGACGGCGGACGCTGTTCTCCCAATCCGGGCAGCGCGGCCTCGAGGCCCACTGCCTGGGCGAGCTCGCGGCGCGAGTCGCGCGGCTGAGTCGACGGTCATCCCCGCTGGTGGGCAGCGCTCAAGGTTGATCCGGACATGGTCGACACGCAGAGCAAGGCCCATCCGCTGTCTGTCGCGTGCCTCGCCTTCGGAGCGCGCGTCGCAGTCGCCGGCGGGGCCGCTTGCGCGCTGCTGTCGCTGCTCTTCGACGCGCCCGTGTGGGTCGCGTCGCTGCGCGGCGCAGCGGTGTGGTTCGCGCTGCGCTGGCTGGCGCGGCTGACCGCGAGGTCGGCCGTCGCGACGCTGGACCCTGGCGCCGACTCCACGCCGCCCGCCAGCGTGAAGTGATACGCACAACCCCACCCACGGAACGATGTCCGACCCCGCCGGCAACCCCTACGCCGCCAGCTTCGATCGCGAGAAGCTGATCCTCGACCATGTGCCGCTGCTCAAGCACCTGGTCGGGCGCATGGCGTTCGATCTGCCGTCGTCGGTCGATCGCGACGACCTGTTCGGCTACGGCATGCTCGGCCTGATCCAGGCCGCCGATTCCTGGGAGCCCGGCCGCGGCCTGAAGTTCTCGACCTACGCGTTCCCCAAGATTCGCGGGGCGATCCTCGACGAACTGCGGCGCGCGGACTTCCTGCCGCGGGGCCGGCGCGAGAAGGTGCGCGAGCTCGATCGCGCGTCCGCCGAACTCGAACAACGCACCGGCCTCGCGCCGACGCCGGAAGAGCTCGCGGCCCACCTCGGGCTCTCGCTCGACGAAGTCGACGAGATCCTGTTGAGCGCCAAGAGCGCGGGGCACGCCTCGCTCGACGAAGACATCAGCGAGACGTTGCTCGGCCGACTCAACGATCCGCGCAGCGACGATCCGCACGAGACGATCGAGTTCGAAGAGCTCAAGCAGCTCCTGGTCGAGGCCATCAAGGCGCTCGGCGAACAGGAGCGCACCGTCGTGACGCTGTACTACGCCGAGGAGCTCCTCTTGCGCGAGATCGCCGAGGTGCTGGGCGTGACCGAGTCCCGCGTCAGCCAGATCCACACGCGCGCGCTGTACCGGCTCAATCGCGAGCTGACTCTGCGCGCCGGCGCGCAGCGGCGCTGAACCGCGCGCACACAGACCATGCACTCCATCGTCAAGAAGAGCTTCGTCCAGGTCGACTCGCAGGGCGCCGCACGCGGGGGCGCAGGGTCGAACGGCGCTTCGCGCTGCAAGAAGAGCGTGAAGCTCCTGCGGATCGACGCAGGGACCCACGCGCTCGAAGTGACGTGCTCGTGCGGCGAAGTGACCGTGGTGGAGCTCGAGCACCCGCCCCAGGAGAAGTGACCATGTCGCAACGCCTCGCCTCGATTCCGCTCACCTGCCTCGCGTTGCTCGCGAGCTGCGCTCAGATCCCCGTCGTCGAAACGCCTGGCGCGATGGGGCCGCAAAGCGATCCGCGCGCCGAAGCCTGGCAGGGCTCGCGCCTCTACGCGCGCGACGGAAGCGTCGTCGGGCAAGCTCCCGCCGCTGCGCCGCAAGATGCGCGCACCGCCGCGCCGCGCGAACTCGACTCGACCGACGGCGGCCGCATGTACATCCTCGAGCTGTACCAGAAGGCCATCGACGAACGCGATGCGCTGCACGGCGAGCTGGAGGGCTTGCGCAGTCAGATGCGCAGCGTTCAAGAGGCGCTGATCGCGTCCGAGGCCGACCTCGACGACGCGGACGTGCAGATCGAGCAGTTGCAGGCCGAGAACAAGCGCCTGCTGGCCGAGAACATCGAGCTCGCGTCGCGCCTGACGACGGCGCAGATCCGACGACTGCAGGTCGAGAAGATCCTGCTCGAGCTGCGCATCGAGGAGCTCAACGCGCTCCAGGCGGCGGCCGCGCAATCGGACATTGCGCCGCGCCCCGAGGAACGCAAGCCGTGAACGCGCTCGCTCGCTGGACCCTGTCGGCGCTCGCGGCTGCGAGTTGCGCCGGCTGCGCGATGGTCCACCGCGAACCGCCGGTCGAGCTCGCGCGCACGCGCGCGGTCAGCGACTACCCGACCTACACGCTGCGCCGTGTCGGCCTGCTGCCGATCGTCGGCCTCGAAGCCGATCCGCGCCGCCAGGCGGAGTTCGCGCAAGCGTTCCTGTTCGAGTTCGCGCGCACCGCGCCGTACGAAGTGGTCGCGCTCGACGCCGCTCAGATCGCCGAGGTCGATCCCAGCCGGCCGCACGAGCGCGGGGCCTACTCCGCGCGCACCGTGCTCGAGCTGGCCCAGCGCTTCCGCCTCGACGGTCTGCTCGTCGGCGAGGTCACGCAGCTCGAGGTGTACTCGCCGCAGTTGCTCGCGGTGCAGCTCGAGCTGATCAGCGCGGAGACGGGCCTGGCGATCTGGGCCTCGTCGGTGCACATCGACGGAGGCGATCGCGCCCTCGCGCCGAACTTCGAGCACTTCCGCCGCATGCAGCGCGACGACGCGCAGGGCTCGGCGGACCTTCAGGTCACACTGCTCTCGCCCGCGCGCCTGGCGCGCTTCGCGGCCTTCGAGATCGCGCGGACGCTGTAGCGCGAGCTGCGCGGCGCGTCAGAACGTGAACAGCGACTGCACGTAGACGTAGCTCGTGTCGCCGGCGCCGCTGGCGTTCGGCGCGTCGTTCAGGAACTCGCCGCTCGCGGCGTAGGCGGCGCCGAACTCGAGCATCCAGTTCCCCGGGAACACGTTCCAGCGCAGACGCAGCTCCGAGAAGTCGCCGACGTGATCGCCTGAGCCGCCGCTCGTGTCGCGCACGCCCGAAGGCGTGTGCGCGTCGGTGTCGGAGGCGAGGAACACCGGCCGGTGGCTGAGCATCAGCTCGACGTCCTTGCGCGGGTTCACCACCAGCCGCAACCCGGGCGTCATCACGTTCGCGCGCGCGATGAACCCCAGGATGCCGGTCGGTCCGAACTCCCAGCGCCGCGCGCCGAACAGCGTGTCGAAGCGGTTGTTCTCGCCGTCGGTGGGGGAGTCGTCGCCGCTGGCGTAGTCGAACTGGAGCACCGTGCGCGGCTTCCAGTCGTGATCGAAGGTGTAGCCGCCCTCGAGGTGCGCGAAGTACGCCTCGTGGTCCAGGTCGGTGTTCGAACTCGTCCCCGTGCGCGAGTCGCCGAACTGGTAGGTGGCTTCGATCTCGTAGTCGAAGTGCGCCTTCGCGGGCCGCTGCACGAGGCGTCCACCGACCGTCGAGAGCGAGCGGTTCGCCGTCGCGAGTCCGTGCGCGTCCTGTTCGTCGAGGCCCAGGTAGTAGAGCTCGGCGTTGGCCTTGCCCAAGGCCTCGGCGAAGGTGGCGTACAGGCCCCAGAACTTCACGTGGCGGTTCTCGTCGTCGAGCTCGACGTCGTTGTCGAGCAGCGCGTCGAAGTCGCTCGGCAGGCGCCGCGTCGGCAGCGTGAAGAAGGCCTGCAGCGAGTCCTTCGAGGCCGACTCCCAGCGCGCGTTGAAGCCCAGGAAGGTGTTGGTCGTGTTGCGGAAGTCGTTGCGCGCGACGACGCGGCGGCTGCCCAGGTCCATCGTGTGGCGACCGAAGATCAGCGAGGCCTTGTCGCCTTCTGAGAAGACGCTCCGGCCCTCGTAGCCGGCGAAGAGCTGCACCATCTCGGCGGCGTTGACGATGGTCGTGTCGACCACGGAGCCGTCGTCGGATTCGAACTGCCGCGCATCCCAGACCTCGCCGGTGGCGAGCCAGCCGTGGTAGTTCACATCGGCGCGCAGCGTCGTGCGCACGGCCCACACGTGATCGCTGCCGTCGAGCGCGCCCGAGCTGCGGAACTGTCCGTCGAGCGACTCGAAGCGTGTGCGCTGCATTCCGCTGAGCGTGAGCCAGTCGGGCAGGCCCAGCGCCTGTTGCAGCCGCCAGCTCGTCGCGGCCTGGTCCGCGGACTTTCCCGCGGACTTTCCCGCGGGTGTGTTCGTGGGTGTGACATGCGAGTTCGACGGAGCGCTTGCGCTCTGCGCGTGAAGGGCGCCGCAGGTCAGGACCGCCGAAAGACAGAGAACGTTGCGTTGCATGGCTGGTGGGGGCCGCGTGCTGGCGTCGTCGCGCCGCGCGATGTGTGTGTCGTGACGTGTGTGTCGTGACGCGCGGGGACGAAGGCTCGGGGCGTGCGCCGCTAGTCCCCAACTGCGCGGAGTGACAGCTCGCGCGTCGAACTCGCGTCTCAGTCGACGTTGGCTGCGGCGAGCGAGATCAGCTCCAACGCCGGATCGTCTTCGAACGGCCCTGCGGGAAACTCCGCGCTCGTGCCCTCGCTCGCGTGCGCGGCGCGGATCAGCTCTTCGATCGGGATGCGCGTGCGCGCGAGGAACAGCGCGGTCTCAGGGCGCCACACTCGGCGCACCATGAGTTTGAGGATCCATGCGCCGACCCGCCCCTGAAGGCGATTGAAGAGTCCTTTCTTCGCGGCGAACCACAGCCCGGCGCCGAGCGCCACGCTCACTGCGGGCCACAGACTGCCCAGCACGGGCTTGAACGAAACTCCGACGGCGATCAGCAGCACCAACAGAACGCCCAGCGTCAGCCGAACGGTCAAGTCGTAGAGTCGACCCGGCAGCGAGCGATTGCCGCGGCTCTCGAGCAGTCGGAAGAAGTCCGCGCACTCGCGCGCCGCGCCGGTGGGCACGGCCGAGCGCGTGTCGCGCCGCGCGCGCCAGTCCTGCGAGTACCACTCGAGGATGCCGATCGCGAGCATGTCGCTCTCCACCGTCGGCCCTTCGTGCGGGAAGGTGTCGACGATGTCGGCGGTGCGCTCGTGGACCTCCAGCATCGCCGCGAAGAAGGCTCGATCGGCCCGCAGGTCGTCGCCTTCGACGATCGCGCTCAGCGCCGCGTCGAGCTTCTCGCGCAGCTCATCGCCGCTGCGGAACTCGTCGCGCGTTTCGCGATAGCGCGCCAGCCACAGCGCGGCGTCGTACTCCGCCTCCGCCCACGGCGGCAGGTGGCGCAGATTCTCGGACAGCTCGCTGTCGAGCGCTTGCAGCGTCGACTCCTCTGCGCTGAGCGCGGCGGTGCGGCGCAGGCGCAGCTTGAGCAGCAGTTCTCCGGTGCGTCCCTGCGGGCCGAGTTCCGCGGCGCAGCGCGCGAGCTGCGCCAAGGTCGGCTCCGCTCCGTTCTGTTCGCACAGCGCCTGCCATGCGCGCTGCGTCAAGTACCAGTACAGGAACGGCGGATAGCCGCTGTCGCGCCCCGCACCCGCGCTGAGCTTCGCGAGCGAGAGCAGCACGTCCTGGACCTCGGGCTCGCGCTCCACGCCGCGGAGCAGCAGCTCGACCAGGCCCAGCATCTCGGGCGCTCCGCCCGATTGCGCGAGGCCCTTCATCGCGATGCGCCGCGCGGTGTCGGTGCGGGCCGAGAGTGCGTCGGCGATCAGCGCCAGCGCGAACCACGGCGGAGCTTCGCCCTGCGGCGCGGACTTCAGTTGTTCGAACGCGGCGCGGGGGCCGAGCCGCTTCACGAGCTCGAGCGGCGATGGTCCGAGCGGCTGCACTCGAGCGCGCTCGACCAGGGAGGGTTCCGCTTGCGCTCTCGACTCTTCTGGTGTCGCGCGCTGCGAGTCGCCGTAGCGCAGTTGCGCTTCGAGCTGCTCGTACGCGGCGCGGATGCGCCGGAACTCCTGCGGATGACGCTCGGGCTTGAAGCGTCGGATCAGCCGCGTGTAGGCGCGCTTGAGCGCATCCGGGTCGGCGTTCGCTTCCAGCCCGAAGAACTCCGCCGGCCGTCCCGGCAGCGCGTCCCAGTTGGGGGTCTCGTCGGTCATGGAGGGCTCAGGATCCGAAGTACTCGACAGCCCACTCCGCCAGCAAACGCAGCACTTGGACGAGCAGGTAGACGCCGAAGCACCCCAGGCCGCCCTTGACCGCGCGCGAGTCCTTGAAGTCCTTCTTGGCGCTCTCCAGGCGCTCGAGCCACTGCGGTTCGAGCGCGGCCAACTGCGGGTAGCGCTTGCGCACGAGCTTCGCGAACGCGCGGGCGTGGTTGCCGCGCGCGCCGCGTCCCATGGTGCGCGCGGTGCGGTTGCGCAGGTCGACGGCCGTCTGCGGATCGGCGGTGAGCAACTGGCGCATCTGACGCGCGAGCGCGTGGTCGGCCTTCTCGTCTTCCAACAGGCTCGCGAGCTGCTCGCGCGCCTGGTTCGCGCCGACGAGCCGCGCGCGCGCCCGTTCGAGGTCGGGGTGCTCGGCCAGGTCCAGCCGCTTCAAGCGCGCCTCGACCGCCTCCGGTTCGAGTTCGAGCAGCCCTTCGCGCAGCGCGTTGAGCTCGGTCACGAGGTCCTGTCGCGACGGAGCCTCTCGCGGCGCCGCGGCTGCGCCGGGTTTCGCGCGCGGCTTGGATCCGGCGCTCGAACTCGTGGCGTGGAACTCATCGCGCAAGCGCGCGATCTCCGCGAACTGCGTGCGCGGGTCGAGCGCGAGCACCCGCTCGAGATAGCTCTGCGCGTTGGCTTCGCTCACGGCGATTCCTCGCGATAGGGGACTCCGACTCGCTCCAGGACCGCGATCAGCAGCGCGCGCGCTTCGTCGAACGCGGGGCCGCCGTTGTCGAGGTACCAGCGCTCGTACTCGTCGAGCGCGTGCTCGAGCTGCGCGCGTCGTTCGGGGCCGAGCTCGCGCAGGGCGGCCGTTGCAAACGCCAGCAGTCGCTGATTCTCGAGCTTCTCGCGGGGGTAGAGCTTGAGCGCCTGCAGCTTCGCGGCCGCAACGCGCAGCTCCTCCTCGCTCATCGTGTTCGCAGCCTGTCGCAGGATCGTGGAGCAGCGCATACCCGTCGACGGGACGATCGCTTCGACCTCGAGCAGCCCGTTGAGGTCGTAGGTGAAGCGCAGCACGACCTCCAGTCCGCGCGGATGCGGCGGAAGGTCGCGGACCACCAGCTCTCCCAGCAGCAGGTTGTCGCGCACGTGGCGCGCTTCGCCCTGGAACACGCGCACGACCAGTTCGCGTTGAGAGTCGACGACGGTTGCGAGGGACTCCTCGCGCGAGACCGGGATGGTCGTGTTGCGGTGCAGGACCGGAAGGAAGTAGCCCTCGACCTGTCGCGAGCCGAACTCCTTCACGATCTCCACCCCGAGCGTGTGCGGGCACACGTCGGTCATCACGAGGTCTTCGACGGCGTGATCGTCGGCCACGAGCGCGGCCTGGATCGCCGCGCCGAGCGCCACGGCCTCGTCGGGGTGGACTTCGTGCCGCGGCATGCGGCCGAACAGCTCGGCCGCGAGCTGTTGCACGATCGGCATGCGCGTCGCGCCGCCCACGAGGATCACTTCGTCGATCTGCGCGGGCGCGAGCCGCGCATCGGCGAGCGCGCGCAGCACGGGACGACGCACGCGCTCGAGCAGCGGCTGGGCCAGCGCCGCGAAACGCGCGGAGTCGATGTCGAGGACCTGCGCCGTCTCACTCACGCGGCCCTGGCTGTCCGGCAGGCGGATGCGTCCCGCGGCGCCGCCAGAGATCGTGCGCTTGGCGGCCTCCGCTTCGCTGCGCAAGCGCGCGACGAGCAAAGGCTCACGCAACTCGGCGAGCTCGAAGTTGCGCCCCATGCGTCCGAGCGCTTCGCGGACGAGCACTTCGCTGAAGTCCTCGCCGCCCAGGCGACTCTCACCAGCCGTGCTCTTGATCTCGAGCACGCCCTCGAAGATCTCCATCACGGTGACGTCGAACGTGCCGCCGCCCAGATCGAAGACCACCAGGCGCTGATTGCGCTCGCGCTGGTGGAAGCCGTAGGTCAGGGCCGCCGCCGTGGGCTCGTTGACGATGCGCTCGACGCGCAGGCCCGCCAGTTCACCCGCGCGAACCGTCGCGGCGCGTTGGAGCTGATTGAAGTACGCCGGCACGGTGATCACCGCGCGCTCGATCTCGCAGCCCAGGTGCTCCTGCGCGTCGCGCTTGAGCGAGGCCAGCACGAGGCTGGAGAGCTCGGGGGCGCTGAACGTGCGGCCCGCGAGCTCGACCGTGCGATCGGTCCCCATCCAGCGCTTGAACGCGGCTACGACGCGGTCGGGCGAGGTCAACGCCAACTGCTGCGCGGGCTCGCCGACGACGACCTCTCCGCTCGGCAACCATCCGACGACGGACGGCGTCAGCACCGATCCGTGCGCGTTGCGGATCAGCCGAGGCGCGTCTCCTTCGAAGAGCGCCACGAGCGAATGGGTGGTGCCCAGGTCGATGCCCAGGCGCGGGTGCGAGGACAAGTTGCGTGCTGCTGCGAGTGCGAGCTCGAGGTTCGCGCCGCGCGGGAAGCGCGGGCGACGGCTGGAGCGGAAGGGCGCTCTAGATACCGCGGGTTGTTCTCATCGCGCAAGCCCTTCGAGATGCGGCGGCGGCCCGCAACTCACTCGCGTGAGCTGCGGGCCGCCTTCGAGTCGTGCGCGCTCGGGCGAGCGCTTCTCGAACGTCAGAAGGTGACGGCCAGGGAGCGCAACGCCTTGGGCGTGTCACCCAGCGACCAGTTGAGCTGCGGCGCCGCGTTCAACGCGCCCAACCCCGTGCTGCCGTCGCCGAAGTTCGGCGCAGCCGGGTTGTAGGGCGTCGTCAAGTGCAGGGTCGAGTACGCCGCGATGATGTTGAAGGTGACCTCTTGCCCCGTGGTGAGCCCGCTCACCGAGAAGTTGAAGGTCGCCACGCCGGACGCGTTCGTCACCGGAGTGATCAGGAACGGTCCCGGCAACGCCGTGAAGGCTGTTCCGTCGATCGAGTAGCTCTGCGGCTGCGCCGGTGTCTGCGTGAAGGGGCTGATCACTCCGTCCACGAGGATGTTCGCCACGACCACGTAGTTCTGGAGCTGCAGCGCCGGAGGTCCGTGGAGCTTCTGGTCGAGCTGCACGCTGCCCACGACGTTGAGCACGCCTGCCGCCGGGCGCGTGACGGTCGTGAAGCTGAGCGCGCCGGTCACGGACACGGGCGACGCCAGCACCGAGGGGAAGAACTCACCGCTGGTGAAGTTGATCAGCACCGCGGTGGGGTTGAGCGAGCTGTCCGTCACGACCAGCGTCCCGGTGTACGCGTGGAACACCGTGGGAGGCAGGCCGTTGTTGGTCGACGGCAACAGCTCCGTGGCGATCAGGTTGTGCACCTTCTCGAGACCGTTGCTGCTGGCGACCTGCACCGGGCCAGCCGGCGTGGAGTACACCAGCACCGCGGTGCACGGCTCGCTCGTGCGGAACGTGACGCGCGCGTTCTTCGCGGTGACCCACTCGATCGTCAGGTTCGAGATCGCGGGGAACACCGAGTTCGTCGTCACGCTCAGCGGATCCAGCGGGTTGGTGAGGTCCTGGATCTCGATGCCGTCCAGCGCCCCGTCGCCATCCGTGTCGTTGTCGAACGGATCCGTGCCCAGCGCCACTTCGTCCTGGTTGAGGAACTCGTCGGTGTCGTAGTCGATGGCGAACTTCTCGGCGTTGCCGGGAGGCAGGCCGAGGAACAAGTTCGAGACACCGGGACCCGTGAGCGCGGCCACGAACGTCGCGGCGGGAATCGGCGCCACCGAGGCGAGGTCCGCGCGGAAGTCGTTGGTCGCCTGACGGAACGCCCACTGGAGCGGCGTGGGAACCCCGGCGATCGGGAAGCGTCCGATCACAGCGAGGTCGCAGTTGCCAGCCTGAGCCTGGGGCAGCAGGTATCCCGTGAGCCGCGCGAGTCCGGCCGGGTGCGCGGCGTCGACCAGCGTGGAGACGTGCGCGGCCTTGGCCAGGCCCGAGTCGAACTGGAACAGGAACTCCGTCACGTCGGCGCGCTCTTGCAGCGTGAGCGCGCCGAAGCCCTGCACGAAGTCGAAGCGCGAGTTGATGTTCCCGTCGTGGAAGAGTCCGTAGCCCGTCAGCGGCTTGAAGATCGTGAACACGGCGCCGCCCGGACCGTTGGCCACGATCGGGACGATGGTCATGTCCTTGTCTTCGAGCTCGTTGAACGCGGTCGTCTCCATGTGTCCCAGGGAAGTGATCAGCGTCGCGATCTCCGGGATCAGGTCGTTGTTGCTGCCCGTCGGGAGCGAGTGGCACGTCAAGCACGTGGCCGCGCCCACCGAGGGAGTGTTGATGTAGACGCTCTCGCCGTTGATCGCCGATCCCGTGAATCCGTTGGGCTGCGGCTGAGCGAGCGCGTCGTTGAGCACGCGGTTCTCGTCGGCGCCGATGTTGGCTGGATTGCGCAGCGAGAACACGAAGGCCTTGAAGTCCGCGAACTGCTGCGCGGTGAGCGGCGCCGCCGCTCCGAGCAAGCCGGTGAACGCGCCGCCGAAGTCCTCCAGCACCGGTCGTTCACCGCGCCAGTGGAACGGCGCGAGGCGATCGATGCCCATCAGGGTCTGCGTGTGCAGCACGCCCTTGGTGTCGCGCGGCTTGTCGCTCAGGTTCCAGTCGAGCTGATCGCTGGTCCCGTCGATGTGGCACGAGCCGCAGGTGAGGTGGTTGTTGAGCGAGTGCGACGCGTCGTAGAACACCTCGCGTCCTCGCTGCACCTCCGGCGGCGCCGGATCGTGGCCCAGATCCATCACGAACGGGATCGGATTGAAGGGCGCGAGGCCGTACGCCAGCACCTGATTCGTGCCCCAGCAGTACACCAGCGCGATCGTCTCCGTCAGCGGATCGAGCATCACCGAGCGCGGGATCGAGCCCGTCGGCAGGTCCCACTCGAACGCCATCTGTCCTTCGGTGAAGCCGCTGCCGCCGGGCGCGAGCATCATCACGTTGTCGGTCGTGACGCCGCAGGCCAGCGCCCAGCCCGCGCTTGCGAAGCACAGGCCCGTCGGCTGGCCGATGGTCAGCGCGGGGTTGTAGTCGATCGCGGGCGTCGCCGGATTCGAGTCGTCGAGCTCGACCTGCGTGTGCGCGCCGGCCACGGTTCCGCCGTGGGGCGGGAGAGCCGTCAGCGTCAGCCGGTTGAGCGCGAAACGCCCGTTCAGCGCGGGCTCGGTCTGCATGGTGGGGTCGCGGTTGAGCGACTCGATCCCCAGTTGCCAATGGTTGCCCGTCACGGGGTTCACGCCGTGCGCGAACAACAACGTGCCGGCAGAACGCGACGAGGGCGCGACGCCGCCTCCGGAGATGTCGATCGAGAACAAGTCCTCGTCCGGAAGGCCCGTGGTCGACCAGCCGGGGAAGATCGTCCCGATCGTCGTGAGGTCGAGCACGAACGACTCGGTCAGCCCGCCAAGGAACGCGGTCGAGTTGTTGCCCGACACCAACGGCGCGACGAGCAAGTGATCGTTGCCGTCCCAACTCATCCACGCGGGCTGGATGCACGGCACGGGGATGGGGGTGACGCTGAGCGCGACCAGGTCGATGTCCGCGACGACGCGCGCGCCCGAGCACGACACGTAGGCGCGGTCCTTGGAGCTGTGAACGAGCAGGTCCGCGGGCTCGAACGGCAGCTCGATCACGTCCTTGACCTCGCCCGTGAGGCGGTCGAACACCGTCAGCGAGTGGGACCCGCGCGAGACGACGAGAAGTCGCTCGATGCCATCGGGGTGGCGATCCCAGATGGCCAGCGAGACCGGCCCGGCCGGCGTGCGCCACGTCGAGACCGCGCCCGTCGAGAAGTCGAAGAAGCGCACCGAGCCGAAGTGCGTGTTGACCGCGTAGAAGTGCTTGTTGTCCGGCGTGACGGCCATCGGTCGGTACGGCGTCACACTCAGGTTCGTGTACGGGGCCTGGATGTTGTCGACCTCGGTGTAGCGCGCTGTCGTCGCCGCGGGCGCGGGGCCCGACGAGTCGTCGCCCATCGCCCTCGACCCGAGGCCGTCGCGGCGCGGCGCTCCGGGTCGCGAGTGCGGGTCGATCCGACGGCGCGAACTCGGCGCGAGACCTTCGCGCAAGGTCTCGAGCTGCTCGTTGGGGCTCAGGCGCGAGAACGCGTCCGACAGGGCCTTCACGCTGTTCTGCGCGTTGGCCGGAGGCGCCGGGCGCGCCTCGGAGTGGGATTGAGCTCGAGTGGCGGACGAGAGCAGCGCCGCTGCGAGCAGTGTCGAGGTGAATTGACCAGGTTGCATGAACACTCCTCCTGAAGTTGGGATTCGCACTTGGGGTGCGTGCGAGGCGCGACGCCGCCCGACGTCCGCGCGACGGGCGGTTGTGTCCGCGCCGCGAGTGAGGGGTGCAGGAATCCTGGCGCTTGCGCGTGAATGCCGACCTTGGCACGCGCGGTCTCGTCGATGGCGCTGAGAGGCGCTCCACGCGAGCGCTGCGACGAAAATGGGACCGGCCCGCAGCACTGCGCTGCGGGCCGGTCCCGTGAATCGAATCGAGCGTCGCTACTACTCGCCGCCGAGCATGCGGTGCGCGGCGCGCGCGACGAGCTCGTCGGTGTTGAGCTTGCCTTGCTCGTGCAGCGCCTTGAGCTCGGCGAGCCGCTCGCTGCGCGAGCTCGAGTCCTGCTCCGCGATCTGCTTGGCGCGATCGACGAGCACCTTGGACTCGGCCGAGATCTCCAGTCGGTCCGCCCCTTCGGCGCCCGAGGTGTTCTTCAGACGTTGGTCGAGCGCCGCGCGGTACTCGTTGCGAGCCGCGGTGACTTGCTGCGCGAAGCGCGGGGCGAGTCGCTCGGTGCGCGCTGCGCGGGCGTTGGCGATGCGCGTCTGGCGCTCGTCGCGGTAAGCCTCGCGCGCCTCGCGCACGGCCTTGGCCGCAGCCTCAGGGTCGACCGCGGGGTCGGCGGCAGTCTCAACCGGCTTGTCGAGCGGCTGACGCTGCTCGATCGTCTCGCGGTTGGGCTTGGTCAGGTCGTACCGCAGCGGACTGGGCTGGCTCTGCGCTTTGCGAATTTCCATGGCGAACCTTTCTGCGCGCTCCCAAGCGGGCGCCTCACCTCATGTATCGGCATTTGCCGGTGCGGCTGAAGTGAAGAGTGCAGATCGTGGCGGATTTGGGCGGAGGGTGGGGAAGTTGGCGGCTGCGCGACTCTCGGAGGGGGCCGTCGCACGAGGCGGTTTTCGGTGTCCGGGGCGCGGACCTGAGCGCTCTCTGGAAGCGTTTGGAGCTGCGCGCGCAATTGGTTGCCTAGAGCCGAGTTAGGTCCTCGCCAGCTTGCCCGCGCCGGGGCCGGGACGCATCATGGCGGCATGCACCTGCGCCCTGCTGCCCAAGCCGCGCGCGCGCGCCTGCGCCCGCTGGCTCTGGCGCTGGCCGCGTTGGCCGGCAGCTTTTTCCCGTGCGCGGCCCAGGACTCTCGCCACGGCCGGGTCGACTACACGATCGAGGCGCGCGTCGACACGGACACGATGCAGCTCGAAGGGCGCGAGAGCGTGCGCTTCGAGAACCGCACGGACCGCGCCACCTCGGAGCTGTGGTTCCACCTGTACTGGAACGCCTTCTCGGGCCCGCGCACGACCTTCTTGACCGAGTCCGCGGGGCTGCTGCGCGGAGTGAAGATCGACAGCGGTTGGGGTTGGCAGCGCCTGGAGAGCGTGCGCGTGGGCGGCGTCGAGCTGCTCGAGCGCGTCAGCTACGAGAGCCCCGACGACGGCAATCCCGACGATCGTTCGGTGTTCCGCGTCCCGCTCGAGCAGCCGGTCGAGCCCGGCCAGGCGCTCGAGATCCAGATCGAGTGGCGCGCGCAGATCCCGCGCGTGCGCCGCCGCACCGGCTACAAGGGCGACTTCCTGTTCATCGCGCACTGGTTTCCGAAGCTGGGCGTGTTCGAAGGCGAGCGCGGTTGGAACTGCCATCAGTTCCACGAGTCGAGCGAGTTCTATTCGAACTTCGGCGTCTACGACGTGTCGATCGACTTGCCGGCGCGCTACGAGAACCGCATCGGCGCGAGCGGCGTGCGCGTCGACTCGCCGCGTCGGCTCGGCGACCGCGTCATCACGCGCTTCATGGCGCCGGGGCCGGCTGACCTGGAGCGCGCCGACGCCACGGGTCGCAGGCCGCTCGTGCACGACTTCGCGTGGACGGCGAACTCCAACTTCAAGCGCTTCGTCGGCACGTTCCACTTCGACGCGTGGCGCGAGCGCTTCGACACGGAAGTCGCTGCGGTGACGCGCGCGCTCGGCGCGGAGAAGCACCTGCGCCTGCGCAACGTCGAAGTGGTCGTGCTGATCCACCCCGAGCGCGAGCGCCAGTGGAAGCGCCACCTCGACGCGACTTGCGCGGCGCTGTTCTTCTACGGCCTGTGGTTCGGCGAGTACCCCTTCAGCCAGATCACCTGCGTCGATCCTGCGTGGGGCGCGGGCGCGGCGGGCGGCATGGAGTACCCCACGCTGTTCACGGCCGGCTCGCGCATGTGGAACGACCCGCAGATGCACTCGCCGGAAGGCGTGACGGTGCACGAGGCGGGTCATCAGTTCTTCCAGGGGCTCGTGGCGAACAACGAGTTCGAAGCGGCCTGGCTCGACGAGGGTTTCAACTCGTTCGCCGACGCCGAGACGATGCAACGCGCCTGGGGCCGCGAGCGCGGAACCAGCGAGTACTCGGGCGTGCCGTGCTTCGGAACGCCGACGGTCTCGCTGCCGGGCGACGGCTTCGTCGATGGACTCCTGAGCGCGCGCCAGATCCGTTTGCCGCTCGTCGACTGGAGCCTCACGCCGCTGCACAAGTCGGGCTACGTCGACTGGTGGCGCGACCAACCCAAGCTGTCGTTCGTCGACACCTGGACCGACCCGCGCTGGCACGATCGCGTGCGCTACCTGGGCGATCCCGAGCGCGACCCGATCGACACGTTCTCGTTCCAGTACGTCGACCGGCGCTCGTACTCGACCAACAGCTACCCGCGGACGGCCGTCGCGCTGCGCACGCTGATGGGCGTCGTCGGCCGCGACGCGTTCCTGCGCGGCATGCGCGCGTACACCGAGCGCTGGCGCTACCGCCATCCGTACCCGGACGACTTCTTCGAAGCGTTCAACGCCGGGTCGGGAGTCGACGCGCAATGGCTGCTCGACGCGCTGTTCCGCAGCCGCGAAGGCGTCGATTGGAGCGTGAGCGTGAAGCAGCGCCGCGAGCCGCCGCCCGCGGGCTGGTCGCAGACCTCGCCGCAGGACGATTGGGTCGAGCACGCCGCTCCGCCCGCGGGCGCCGCGAAGGACGCGCCGTGGGAGAGCGAGGTCACCGTGGTGCGCCGCGGAGAGCTGCACCTCCCGCTGACGATCGAGCTGCGCTTCGACGGCGGCGAGCGCGAACGCGTGGTGTGGACCCGCGAGGAGCAGTCGAAGAGCGGTTGGCTCAAGCTCGCTCGCAAGGGGCCGCGCAAGCTCGTCGCGGCGATCGTCGACCCCGAGCGGCTGTACTACCTCGACTCGGACATGTCGAACAACCAGTGGTTCGACGCGCGCGACGACGTGGCGCCGTGGCGCTGGACCGAGCGCGCCTTCCAACGCTTCGCCAGCTTCCTGCACTGGCAGTCGGGGATCGGCGGATGAGCGTCTGGCAGGACCCGCGCGATCCGCAGCCGACCGAGCCGGAACTCCCGCGTTGGATCTTCCTCCACGCGCTGCGCCAGGCGCTCGGGCGCACGTCGGTGTGGCTCACGCACTTCGCGCTGATCGCTGCGCTGGCCGCCGCGGCCGCCGCGCCGTGGTTCGGCTTCTACGACTCGTCCTTCGCGCACCACTACGAGCCCGGCGCGCTCGTGCGCGAGCTCGACGAGACCGTGCGCTTCGACCTGCGCTCCGCGCGCGACGCGTTCGAGTCGGCTTCACGCGGCTGGGTCGGCGTGCTGAGCTTCGTGGCGCTGCTGGTCGGCGCGTTCTCCGCGGGCGGCTGGCTGCAGGTGTTCCTCGAGCACACGCAGGGCGAATCCGTGCGGCGCTTCTTCTACGGCGGCGCGCGCTTCTTCTTCCGCTTCGCGCGCGTCGTGTTGATGACGCTCGTCGTGCTCCAGCTCATCGGCTGGCTCGTGTACGGCGCGCCCTGGGAGTGGCTCGTGCTCGACAAGCTGCTCGATCTGCCCAAGCCGGACCTCGGTGAGCTGACCAGCGAAGCCGTCGCGCGCCGCACGGTGTTCATCCAGGACGGGCTGTACGCGGCCCTGTTCGCGCTCGTTCTGACCTGGGCCGACTTCACGCGCACGCGCATCGCTGCGCACGGGCACAAGTCGGTCGTGTGGGCCGGCCTGTGCTGCGTCGCAACCGTTGTGACCAGCCCCGTGCGAACCCTGCGGCCGCTGCTGCTCCTGTGGCTCGCGGAGTCGGCGGTGCTCGCGATCGCCTGGCTCGCGATGCAGCAGCTCGAGAGCTCGCTGGGCCCCGACTCGGGCAAGTGGACGGTGCTCGCGATGTACGCGGTGGGCGCGGCGGTGCTCGCGTGGCGCACGATCATCCGAGGCGCGCGCTACTCGGCTTGCGTGCTCGTCACGCGCGACGTGGTGCGCCCGCTGTCGCGCCCCGATCCGTGGCGGCGCTCCGTCGGCGGTCCCGGCGGCCCGCGCTATCCGATCGACGGCGACGAGTACGGCGTCGCGCTCTGAGGCGCACATGCAAGCGCTCGTCGTCGGCTACGGCACGTTGCTCGCGCGCGAGTCGCTCGCACTGACGCTGGGGCAGGCCTCCGCGGCCGCCAAGCGCTTCGTGCCGGTGTGGATCGAGGGCTATCGCCGACTGTTCGACATCCGCCCGCCGTACTACCGCGCGGCCGTTCCGAGCGCGTGCGAGGCCGCGCTCAACCTCGAGCCCGTCGCGGGCGCGCGCTGCAACGCCGTCGTGTTCCTGTGCTCGCTCGACGAACTCGAACGGCTCGATCGCCGCGAGCGCGGCTACGAGCGCATCGTCGTGCCGCTGCGCGCCTTCGAATCGCGCCAGCCGTTCGGTCGGGCGTTCGCGTACGTCGCCCCGGCGGACTCGCCCTGGATCGAGCGCGACCCGCGTGCGCTCGCGCCGCTCCCGCGCGACCTCGAGTGGGCTCGCGCCGGCGCGCTCGCGCAAGGCGACGACTTCGCCGCGCAATTCGAGCTCACGACTTTCCTCGCCGACGGCAGCACGCCGATCGCGGCGAGCGCGCCGTCACAGCTCGATCGGTAGCCGCCGCGCGAGCTCCAGGCTGTCCGCGCGCACTTCGACCGCGTAGGCCAGCACTTCGACTCCCGCCGTCGCCGCTGCGCGCAGGGCCTTGGCGTACTCGGGATCGATCTCGTCGGCCGGTCGGAAGCGCTGCACGTCGTTGCGGCTGACGAAGTAGAACTGCACGGCGCGATTGCCGGCGCGCACCTCGCGCGTGAGCTCTTCGAGGTGCTTCAGGCCGCGCTCGGTCGGCGCGTCGGGGAAGGCCGCGCAGTCGCCGATGGCGTAGGTCGTGTTCTTGACCTCGACGAAGCAGCGCTCGCCGTTCGCGCCCGTCAGGAGCACGTCGATGCGACTGTTCGAGCCGTACTTCACCTCGCGTTGGCGTTGCGCATAGCCCGCGAGTTCGGGCAGCGTTTCGCGCTCGATGGCGTCGAACACCACCGCGTTCGGCAGGCTCGTGTCGACGTTGACCCAGGTCGAGCCGACCTGGAGCGCCTGCAGCGTGTGGCGCAACTTGCGCTCGGGGTTCTGCGAGTCGCGCAGCAGCGCGCGATTGCCCTCGTCGAGGCAGCCCAGCAGGCTGCCGGTGTTGGCGCAGTGCGCCACCACGATGCTCCCGTCGTCGAGCTCGACGTCGACGAAGAAGCGCTTGTAACGCCGCAGGAAGCGGCCCTCGAGTCCTGGTTGAGTGATGCGCATGCTCGTCGTGGCGCCCGCTTCGTACAAAGCGCGCGGGCAGCCGTGAAAGAGGGCTGCGTACACTAGCGCGCATGATCCCCGCATCCCTCACGGTGTTGCTGTCCGCTGCGTTGCTCCTCGCGCCGGCCCGCGCTGGCGAGTCGAAGCCGCAGGAACTCAAGTCGCTCGAGCTCGCCGGCGACGGCAAGCCCGTGTGCGGTCTGGGCGCGGCGTTCCACTCCGGTCGTCGCGCTGCGCTGCGCAAGGCGCTCGGCGAAGGCGTGGTCGTCGTGCGCGGCCTGCCCGATGCGCGCGACTACGTGAAGTTCTCGCAGGACAAGACGTTCTGGTACCTGACCGGAGTCGAGAGCCCCGGCGCGTCGCTGCTGATGGACTGCAAGAGCGGGCGCGAAGTCCTGCTGCTCCCCGACCCCAGCAAGATGGGCGAGGCCTGGGAGGGCGAGATCTGGGACGCCGCGGAC
>CALKYE010000163.1 GCA_938003765.1 uncultured Planctomycetia bacterium | reverse complement strand
CGCTCTGCGTGCTCAACGCGACCGGCTCGCTCGACGCACTCGGCTTGGTCGACGCGCTCGGCCCGCTTGACGCGCTCGACCCGCTCGTCGCACTCGGCCCGGTCGGCCCGCTCGTCGCACTCGGCCCGGTCGGCCCGGTCGACGCACTCGGCCCGGTCGACGCACTCGGCCCGGTCGACGCACTCAGCTCGGTCAACGCACTCGGCCCGCTCGTCGCGCTCGGCCTGGTCGACGCACTCGATCCGCTCAACGCACTCGGCTCGCTCAACGCGCTCGGCCCGCTCAGTTCGCTCGAACCACTCCACGCGTTCGACTCGCGCGACGCATTCGATGCGGCCGACGCAGCCGCCACGCTCGAGTGCATCGGCTCAGGCGCACTCCTGGCCGCCAAACTCCACGCCACGAGCCTCGACGCCGCGAGGAGCGACGCCGACGAACATCCCGGCGCGCCCGCCGAGCTCACTGCGCGCGCAGCGCCGATGAAACTCGGCGCCGCCAGCGCGGAGGGCGTCCAGCACGCCGGCGCCGGCGCAGCCATCACTCCAACGCAGAGCAGCGACGTCGCCCAACTCGCCGTGCGCGCGCGCTCGAGTGGCGCTGGAGAAAGCTGCCCGGGAGTCGGAGACCCGACGAGTTGGCGCACGGCGTGGACGGGGGCTTGGCAGCGCGGCGCGGCGCGACGGACAGCTTGGGAGCGCATGCGCGCACGGTAGCGCGGCGCGCGCGGGGCCACAGGAACGGCCCTGCGCCGTCCCGGTGGCGCGACTGTGAAAAACCCCGGAGCTCGCGGCCCTCGTCGGACGCCCGGACGCCTATCTTCCTGGCCCGCTTGTCGCCCCTGCGCAGGCGGAGTCCCTCGCCCCACGCACTCACCCCGCACGTCAACCCACGCCGATGGCCCCGCGCGCCAAGCTTGCCCGCCGCCGAACGGCCCGCTGGCAACGCCTCGACGACGAGGCGCTGCTCGACGTGCGCCTGTGCGAGCTGGGCCTGACGCTGGAGGGCTCGCACCTCGCGGAGTCGGTCGACGAGCTGCAGTCCGACTTGCGCGAGCGCGGACTCAAGCGCTTCAAGCCGCGCTTCTGGCTCTCGAGCGATTGGTTCAGCCCCGATGGGCTGGCGGGCGTGGCGCTGCCGTTCTACCTGGCGCATCCCAGGCTCGTGCGCTTGGAACGTCGGCTCATGCAGACCGTCGAGGGCGGCGGCGCCGACGCGCGTCGCAAGCTCTTGCGCCACGAAGTCGGGCACGCGATCGACAACGCCTATCGACTGCACGAGCGACGCGGGTGGCGCGAGCACTTCGGCGCGTTCTCGACGCCCTACGAGCCCCACTACCGGCCGCAGCCGCACAGCCGCGCCTTCGTCCAGCACCTGCCGCACTGGTACGCGCAGAGCCACCCCGCCGAGGACTTCGCCGAGACCTTCGCGGTCTGGCTGCAGCCCGAATCGACCTGGCGGCGGCGCTACCAGGGCTGGCCGGCGCTGAAGAAGCTCGAGTACGTCGACCGCCTGATGCGCGAACTGTCCGCGCGCGCGCCGCGCGACGGCACGCGCGGAACGTACGAGCCGCTGGAGGAGCTCGACGTGACGCTGCGCGACTACTACGAGGTCAAACGTCGGCGCTACGCCGTGCGCTTCCCGTTCGCGTTCGACCGCGGCCTGCGTCGCGCCTTCGCCCGCGCGCTGCCGGGCGATCGACGTCTGAGCGCGGCCAAGTTCCTGCGGCGCATGCGCCCCGAGTTGGTGCGCCGCGTGCTCAACGTGAGCGACACCAACGCCTACACCGTCGAGCAGGTGCTGCACGACATGATCCAGCGCGCGCGCGAGCTGCGCCTGGTCGTCGACAGCTCGAGCCTGAGCGCGCGCCTCGACGCCGCGGTGCTCCTCGCCAGCCAGACGATGAACTTCCAGCACACCGGCTATCACCGCGTCGCGCGCTGAGGCGCGCATTGCGCGGGGCCCGCTCGCTCGCCAACATGGCTTGGCGCTGCGCTCTCGCGCGCCGCTGCCCCCGCTCGGATCTCGTGCGAAGCCCACTATGAGAAAGCTGCGCGTGCTCGTGCTGATGCACGAGGACCTGGTCCCGCCGCAGGACACTTCCGCGCGCAGCGGCCCGACCATCGTGCCCTGGCGCACGGAGCACGACATCCTCTCCGCGCTGGGCGAACTCGGCCACGAGACCCGCGTCGTCGGCGTGCACGACGACCTGCAGGTGCTGCGCGACGCGATCGACTCGTTCAAGCCGCACATCACCTTCAACGTGCTCGAAGAGTTCCACGGCGTTTCGCTCTACGGGCAGGCCGTGATCAGCTTCGTCGAGCTGCTGCGCTGCGCCTACTCGGGCTGCAACCCGCGCGGGCTGATGATCGCGCACGACAAGCTGCTGACGAAGAAGATCCTCACCTGGCACCGCATCCGCACGCCGCGCGGCTTCGTCGTGCCGGTCGGCAAGAAGGCGCGCAAGCCGTCGCGCGTGGACTACCCGCTGCTGGTCAAGTCCGTGATCGAGGACGCCTCGCTCGGCATCGCGCAGGCGAGCGTGGTCGCGAACGACGAGAAGCTGCGCGAGCGCGTCGAGTTCATGCACGAGCAGTACGGCCTCGACGTGCTGGTCGAGGAATACATCGACGGCCGCGAGCTGTACGTGGGCCTGGTCGGCAACGCGCGCGTCGAAACGCTGCCGGTGTGGGAGATGACCTTCAACGACTGGCCCGAGGACGCGCCGCGCATCGCCACCGAGCGCGTGAAGTGGAGCGCGGCGTACCAGCGTCGCCACGACATCCGCACCGGCCTCGCTGAAGACCTCACTCCCGAAGCGCAGCGCGAGATCGCGCGCGTGTGCCGCGGCGTCTACAGCGCGCTCGGCCTCTCGGGCTACGCGCGCATCGACCTGCGCCTCACTCCCGACGGGCGCGTGTTCGTGATCGAGGCCAACGCCAATCCCGACTTGGCGCGCGACGAGGACTTCGCCGACTCCGCGCGCGCCGCGGGCATCGAGTACCCCGCGCTGATCCAGAAGATCCTGAACCTCGGCCTCGCCTGGCGGCCGCTGTGGAAGGCCGCCGACGCGACGTGAGACGCGTGGCGCTCCGCCAGCGCGCACTCATCGCTTGAACCCGCCTCACGCGCACAGTCCGAAGCCATGAATCGCCTCGCTCGATCCGGAGGACTGCGAGCCGTGCTGTGGATCGGCGTCGGAGCGAGCGCGGCCCTGCTGCTGACCACCACGTTCCGCACGTCGACTGCGGAGTTCGGCGGACGACCGATCGAGCCGACTGCGCCAGCGGCCCCAGCCGCCACGACCGCCGCCTCCACGCCCACAACAGAAGTGGAGCCGGTGCGATCGCCGCTCGCCGATCAGCCGCCGCCCGCGACATCGGACGCGCGTGCGCTGCGAGAACGGCTGGAGAGCGGCGAACTTCGATGGAGTGATCTCGACGATGAGCAGCGCCTCGCAGTTTGGCGTCTGATCGGGCGAGAGACGTACGGCACGCTGAGCGCGGAGCGCCAACGCGAGCTGGTGCGCCTGTTCACCACCACGCCCTTCGATCCGACCGAGCGAGTGGATCCGACGACACTCAACGACGTGGACCGCCGCCACTTCGAGTTCCTCAAAGAGCAGTTCGAGAGTGAGGCGGCGCCGATCGCCGAACAAGCGGTGGCAGCAGCAGCGGAAGACCTATCGGCTGCGTGGGACCGAGGAGAAGGACTGGTCATCTGGCGCGCGGACGACGCGGCGAAGCCCGCTGCGCCCGAGTGCGACGCGCTGGGACACGTGCGCCACCAATGCGGCGGCTGGTTCGCGCCGGGCTACGAGTTCCACTTCGTGTACTCCTCGGCGCAGAACCCTGCGGTGCAGTCGGCGCTGGATCGAGTCAAGCAGATGCGCTCTGAGCTGCAGCGGACGTGGCGCGACTACTCGGCCACTCGCTAGACGCCGGCGGAGAACGCGCTCAACGCAACTGCAAGCGCGCGCGCAGCTCGTGCGCCACGACTTCAGCCACGATCTCGTTGCCGCGCTCGTTCAAGTGCTCATCGCCGCAGTCGAGGTTCTCGCCGGCGCGCACAGCGGCCAGCAAGCTCGCGTCGACTGAGAACGTTGCGAAGCTCAAAGCAGCGCCAGCCTCGGCCAGCTTGCGCGAGCCGTAGCTGGAGTAGCTCGCCGGATCGTCGATCGGCTCGGGCGCGCTCTCGCGCGGGTCGTAGAGGTGTCGGTCGACGAGGTGCGGGATCACGAACGCCACGAGCTGGGCGCCACGCGCGCGCATCGTCTCGTTCACGCGCCCGAGCAGCATGTAGGTCCAACCTTGCGGGTCGGTGACGTCGTTCCAGAAGCGCTCGATGCCAGCGCGCACCTTGGGATCGGCGAGGTCGTAACGCGTGGGCTCGGGCGCGGGCGGCTCGAACCACTTGAACAGCGCGCTGTACATCGCGAGCACGCGCCGCGTGCGCCGCTGCGACAGGTCGCCGACGCCCTCGGGCAACGCGACCGGCCGTCCGGTCAGCTCCCACTCACCGCTGGCCGAGCGCTGGTACACCGGCTTGTTCATGCCCTGCATCACCGCGAAGCGATTGCTCAGCAGGTCGTTGTGCACCAGTGCGAGCAGCACGACGTCGGGCTCGTACGCGAGCCCCGCGCGCTCGAGCGTCCACAGCTCCTGATCGGTGCCGTAGCCGGGCACGGCGAGGTTGATGAGCTCGACCGCGCCGCCCAGTTCGCGCTCGACCAGTCGAGTCCAAGCGCGCTCGTCGTCGACGCCCCAACCCCACGCCGTCGAATCGCCGAGCACGACGACACGCTTCACGCCCGCGGGCTTGGCGTGCGGCCGCAGCGGACCGCGCTCGCCGCGCTCGTTGAGCGTGACGTGGTACGAGAAGCCGCGCGCCGCGATGCGAACGCTCGTCGACGGTCGGTTGCGCCAACCCAGATCCGGATCGAACTCGCCGCAGATGCCCTGCGGCGCGCCGAAGTGCGCGCCGAACACGAAGCGCTCACCCAGCGCCACGCGCGCTGCGATCTCGGCGACGGCGAGCCCCGCGACGAGGCTCACGCTCGCGAGCGCGAGCCGGCGCAGCCAAGCGCGGCTCACGACCCCGCTCCCTTGCGCGCACGGCTCAACGCTTCCGCGCGCGAGCGCCACCAAGGCCTGTCAGGCGGCTCGCAGCGCAACTCGAGCCGCGTGCGCAGCGTCGGGTGTTCGATCTCGAGCTCGGCGGCGTGCAGCGCGATCGAGCGGTCCTCGAGCGCGTCGCGCGCGCCGTACTTGAGGTCGCCGAGCAACGGCGCGCCCAAGCTCGCGCACGCCACTCGCAGTTGGTGCGGACGGCCGGTCAGCGGCTCGAGCTCGATGTGTACGAGCGCGTCGACGTGACCGACGACGCGATAGCGCGTGCGCGCGAGCAACGCGCCGCTCTCGCCCTCGCGACCGAGGCGCACGGTGTTGCTCGCGGAGTCCTTCACCAGCCACTGCGTGATCTCGCCGCTCGCAGCGCCGCGCGGGACCGACGAGCTGACGCCGAAGTACAGCTTGCGCACCGTGTGCGTGCGGAACTGCTCGGAGAGCCGCGCGGCGGCCTTGCTGGTGCGCGCGAACAGCACGACGCCCGACACGGGGCGGTCGAGGCGGTGCACGACGCCCAGGAACACGTCCCCGGGCTTGTTGAACTCCTCCGCGATCCAGTGCTTGCCGCGCTCGAGCAGCGACAGGTCGCCCGACTCGTCGGGGACCACCGGCTCACCGGCGCTCTTCGCCAGCGCGAGCAGGTGGTTGTCGACGTGCAGGCGCGCGAGCGTCATGTCGCGCGCAGCTCCAGCCCGCGCCACAGTCGCGCGCAGAAGCCGCACGGCAGCTTGCGCGGCTCGCCCTGGCCTTGCGCGCGCTCGCTGAGCACCAGTTCGCCCGCCGCGAGTTGATCGCCGTGCGGCGCGAGCAGGTTCGCGAGCCCCAGCGGCGAGAAGCCGATCGCGTAGGTCGAGAGCACCAGCCACGCGCGCGGCGCGAGCAGCGCGGCGCAGGCCTCCACCAGCGGCGCGATGTGCTCCTCGAACTGCCACAGCTCGCCCTTGGGTCCGCGCCCGTGGTGCGGCGGATCGAGCACGAGGCCCTCGTAGCGCGAGCCGCGCCGCACCTCGCGCCGTGCGAAGGCCAGCGCATCGTCGAGGATCACGCGCAGCGCGTCGTCGGCGAGTCCGCTGGCGCGCGCGTTCTCCTTCATCCACGCGAGCGAGGTCTTCGAAGCGTCGACGTGCGTGACTTCGTAGCCGGCCTGCGCGCCGACGATGCTCGCCATTCCGGTGTAGCCGAACAGGTTGAGCAGGCGCGGCCGCGCGGGAGCGAACTGCGCGCGCGCCTCAGCGATCCAGGCCCAGTTGGCGGCCTGCTCGGGGAACAGCCCGAGGTGCTTGAACGAGGTCGGCCGAACGACGCACTGCGCCGCGCCGAAGCGCACGGGCCACGCCGCTCGCTCGCCGCGGGCGAACGCGGGCGCGTGCCGCGCTTCGATCCAGCGACCGCGCTTGCCGCCGCTCTGTGGATCTCGCTCGAAGCACAGGTGCGCGCTCTCCCATTCCACCGCCGCGGCTCGCGGGCGCCACAGCGCCTGCGGGTCGGGACGGCGGACCACGACGGGGCCGTAGCGCTCGAGCTTCTCGGCGCCGCCCGAGTCGACGAGTTCGTAGTCGTCGAAGGCGCTTTCGGCGAAGTGCGCGGGCCGCATGGACGGGCGGGACTGTAAGCGCTCCCAGCGCGGCTCGCCATCGGCGACGACGACTCCGCGCCGCGCGCGCCGACGCGCTGTTGTTGCGGGACAGCGCGGCTGCGTACATTCGCCGCGTGGAATCCAGATTGCGCGTCGGCGCCGTGCCCTACCTCGTCGCCCGGCCGATCAACTTCGGGCTCGAGGACGACGGCCGCATCGAGTACGTGCGCGACGTGCCGGCGCGCCTGATCGAGCGCCTGCGGCGCGGCACGCTCGACGTCGCGCTGGTCAGCTCGATCGAGCTGTTCCGCGCGCCGGGATACGCCTACCTCGCAGGCCCGGTGGTCGCGGGTCAGGGCTACGTCGCCAGCGTGCAGCTCTTCCTGCGCCGGCCCGTCGGCGAGTTGCGCGATGTGCTGCTCGATCCCTCGAGCCGCGCGGCGCAAGCGCTGCTCGCGATCACGCTCTCCACGCGCGAGCCGCAGGCCCGCCTGGTCGAGGTGGATCCGAGCGTCGACGTGCGCGAGGCGGCGGCGCAGCGCGACGCGGGCGGCTGGCTGCGCATCGGCGATCGCGCGCTGGTCGAAGCGCTCTCCGACGGCGCGCCGCCGCGCTTCAATCCGAGCGAAGCCTGGCGCGCCGACACGGGGCTGCCGTTCGTGTTCGCCGCGTGGGTCGTCCGCCCGGGCGTCGAACTCACGGCAGAGCACCTCAGTTGCTTCCGCAGCGCGCGCGAGCGCGGCGCAGCGCAGCTCGAGCGACTCGCCAGCGAAGCGGCTCAGGCGTGGGCGCTGCCGCTGGCCGCGTGCCGCAAGTACCTGCTCGAGGAGTGCTGGTACGACCCCGGCGCGCAGCTCGCGCCCGCACTGCGCGCGTTCCGCGACCGCGCGGCGAAGCTCGGCCTGTGCGACGGCGCGCTCGAGCCGACGCCCATCGCGCTCTGAGCCACGCCGCCATGCCGCGCCTCGTCCAGGGAACCCACTGCCCGCACTGCGCGGTCGAACTGCCGAGCCCCAAGCCGCTCGTGTGCCCGCAGTGCGCGGGCTCGCTGCGTCAGAAGCACCTCAAGGCCGGCTGCTTGAGCAGCGCGCCGAAGCTCGTGTTGTTCGCGATGGCTCTCGCGTGGCTCGCGCGCGAGTCGCTCGTGCGGCTCAGCTCTTGACCTCGCCGAGCCAGCGGCGGAAGGCCTCGCTCGCGCCCGGGCTGGCGAGCAGTTCCGCCTTCGCGGCATCGGACTTGTCCTTCTTGCCCAGCCGCAGCAGCACCGCGGGCGAGAGCAGGCGCAGCACGCCGTCGTCGGCGCGGTCCGAGTCGACCCAGCCTGCGAGTTCGTCCTTGAACTTGTCCACGCTGCTCGAGCCGTAGCGGATCGCGAGCAGCACGCTGCACGCGGCGATGGCGCGTGCGACGGACGAGCGCGGTTGCGTGCGGGCGAGCGCCATGCACGCTTCCACGAGCGCGCGCTCGTCGGCCAGGTTCTCGCGACTGCCCAGCCCGATGGCCGGGATCGCCTGCGAGAGCAGGCTCGACAGCGCGAGCAGGTGCTGGTCCTGGCTCGCGTCCGGCGGCGCGACCGTGATGTCGTCGGAACCGCCCTTGGCGCCGTTGAGCACCGCGCCGAGGACACTGGCTTGCGCCGCGCGCGCGACACCTTGAGACGCGAGCCACGCGAGCAGCTCGCGCTCCAAGCGCACCGAGACGCCCGCGAGCGAGCTGAGGCCCTTCACCGCGATGCGGTGGACTTCCGCGCCGCTCTTGCCGTCGTAGGCGATGAGCTCGACGCCCAGACCGCTCTCGTCCTTGGTCAGCGCGCCCTGCAGCAGGAACTTCGGGCGCTGATTCTCCGGCCGGCCCTTGAGCAGCGTGTCGGTCGGCCAGAGCTGGCCCGTCACGACGAACGCGCCGCCGGGCAGGATCGGAACGATCACGTCGGAGCGCGCCTGCGTGCGCAGCCACACCGCTTCGCACAGGTACAGCGGCAGCGCGCGCGTGAGCCGGTTGCGCACCTCGTCGATCTGCGGCGCCGGCGCATCCTTGGCCACGTTCAACGTGGCGTCGCTGAAGCTCGTGAAGGCGATCAGCGGCGCGTCGGCGTCCTTCGACGGGATCAGCCACGGCGCGCCGATGCCCTGACCCCACACGGGCCCTTGGATCACGAACAAGCGGATCTCGAGCTGCTGCTGAGCGGTCGCGGGCGCCGCAGCGGGCGCAGTCGCGGCCGGAGGAGCCGCCGGCGCCGGAACGCCGAGCGCCTTGGCGAACTGCGTGAGCGCGGGGACGAGCGGCGCGAGGTTCAGCGCGGCCATGCGCTGGTAGATCGCGAGCGCTTCATCGCGGCGCTGGAGTTGGAGGAGCGCCTGCATCAGGTTGAAGCCCGTCTCGGGACGGTGGCGGCGCTCGTCGAAGTACGGTCCGACCCAGGCCACGAGCTCTTCGAGGCAGTTCGCGCGACCCAGCTCCGCGCAGGCGGAGAGGAACGCGCCGGCGTCGCGCGAGGAGTCGGCGATGCACAGGCGCATCTCTTCGAGACCGTCGTCGACCTTGCCGGTGCGCAGCCAGTGGCTCGCGAGCCACAGCCGCGCGCGCCAGTGGCCGGTCGGCTCGCGCCAGCTCTGGAGGAACTCCAGCACCGCCGCGTCGCCGCCGCGCTCCTGCAGCATCTGGCAGCGCCAGCCCAGAGCGTTTTCCTGGTTGGGGTCGAGCTCGAGCGCGCGCTGGAGGAGCTGCTCGGCCTCGGTCGCATCGCCGCGCCCCTGGCGCACGCGCGCGAGATTGACCACCGCGATCGCGCTCTCGCCGTGCTTCGCCAGCGACTCGCGGAGCGAGGCCTCGGCCTGTTCTTGAGCCCCCGTCTGGAACTGCACGGCCGCCAGGAGCACCTTCGAGCGCTCGGTTCCGCCGTCCAGCTCGTCCAGGCGCACGGCCGCGTCCTTGACGCCCTCGTGCATCCCTTCCCCGAGCGCGAAGGTGATCTGCTGCGCCAGGAGTCCGGCGTCGTTCCAGGCCGCCGCCAGAAGCTTGGGCAGGGCCTGTTCCATGAACTCAGCGCGCGGGATCTCGCGAGGCTGACCCTGGGTGTCGAAAACGGTGATGGTGTCCTTGGCCATGATCGAATGCACTCGCTCGGCAGGCCGTGGGGCCCACGCCGTGGAAACGAAGGGGCGAAGATGATCGCAGCCCGCGCGCTCTGGCGAAAGTCCCCGGCGCCCCGCGCTCGCCCGCTCTGCCGCTAACGGGTTCGCTCCGCGCGAGCCGACACTACACTCTTGCGGCTCATTTTCTGCGCACCCCCGCGCCGAGCGCCGCCCTCCCCATGCCCAGCTACCTGCTAGACCACCTCAGCGCCCTCGAGCACGAGGCCGTCCACATCCTCCGGGAGATGGCGGCCGAGCGCGAGCGGCCGGCCCTGCTCTTCTCGGGCGGCAAGGACTCGATCGTCCTGTTGCGACTCGCCGAGAAGGCCTTCCGCCCGGCGCGTTTCCCGTTCCCCCTCGTGCACGTCGACACCGGGCACAACTTCCCCGAGGCGATCGAGTTCCGCGACCGGCGCGTCAAGGAGCTGGGCGAGAGGCTGGTCGTCGCCAGCGTCGAGGAATCGATCAAGAAGGGCCGCGTCGTCGAAGAGAAGGGCCCGCGCGCCTCGCGCAATCGCCTGCAGACCACCGCTCTGCTCGACTGCATCGAGGAGCACCAGTTCGACGCCTGCATCGGCGGCGGACGCCGCGACGAGGAGCGTGCGCGCGCCAAGGAGCGCATCTTCAGCCACCGCGACGAGTTCGGGCAGTGGGACCCCAAGAACCAGCGCCCCGAGCTGTGGAGCCTGTACAACGCGCGGCTGCGCAAGGGTGAGCACTTCCGCGTGTTCCCCATCTCGAACTGGACCGAGCTCGACGTGTGGATGTACGTCAAGCGCGAGAAGCTCGAGCTGCCCTCGATCTACTTCTCGCACACGCGCGAGGTCTTCAAGCGCGACGGCATGCTGTACGCCGCCGCGGACTTCATTCAGCGCCTGCCGAACGAGACGGTGACCAAGGAAGTCGTGCGCTTCCGGACCGTCGGCGACATGAGCTGCACGGGCGCCGTGCGCTCGACCGCCGTCACGATCGACGAAGTCATCGCCGAGGTCGCGGCCTCGCGCGTGACCGAGCGCGGAGCGACGCGCGCCGACGACCGCTTCACCGAAGCCGCCATGGAAGACCGCAAGAAGGAGGGCTACTTCTGATGAGCGCTTCGAACGAACTGCTGGCCATGCAGGCCGGCGCGGACCTGCTGCGCTTCTCGACCTGCGGCAGCGTCGACGACGGGAAGAGCACGCTGATCGGGCGGCTCCTGTACGACACCAAGTCGATCTTCGAGGACCAGCTCGAGCACGTCGAAGACGTCTCGCGCCGCCGCGGCGACGAGTACACCAACCTCGCGCTGCTCACCGACGGCCTGCGCGCCGAGCGCGAGCAGGGCATCACCATCGACGTCGCCTACCGCTACTTCGCGACGCCGCGGCGCAAGTTCATCATCGCCGACACGCCCGGCCACGTGCAGTACACGCGCAACATGGTGACCGGCGCGAGCACGGCCAACCTCGCGATCGTGCTAGTCGACGCGCGCCAGGGCGTGGTCGAGCAGACCCGCCGCCACTCGCTGATCGCGTCGCTGTTGCGCATCCCGCACATCGTGTTCGCGGTCAACAAGATGGACCTCGTCGGCTGGGACGAAGCCGTCTACCGCCGCATCGAGAGCGACGTGCGCAGCTTCGCCGCGCGCCTCGACGTGCAGGATCTGTGCTTCATCCCGATGAGCGCGCTGCACGGCGACAACGTCGTCAACCGCAGCGACAAGGCCCCCTGGTACGCCGGCCCGCCGCTCCTGGCGCACCTGGAGAGCGTGTTCATCGCCTCCGACCACAACCTGATCGACGTGCGCTTCCCCGTGCAGTGGGTCGTGCGTCCGCAGAGCCCTGAGTTCCACGACTACCGCGGCTACGCGGGCCAGGTGGCGGGCGGCGTACTCCGCACGGGCGACGAGGTCGTCGTGCTGCCCAGCGGCATGCCGGCCAAGGTCTCGCGCATCGAGACCTTCGACGGCCCGGTCGAAGAGGCGTTCCCGCCGATGAGCGTGATCGTGCACCTCGACAGCGACGTCGACGTCTCGCGCGGCGACATGATCTGCCGCGCGCACAACCGCCCCGTTGCGGGTCAGGACCTCGAGGCGATGGTGTGCTGGATGACCGACCAGCCGCTGCGCCCCAAGGCCAAGTACGCGCTCAAGCACACCACGCGCACGACGCGCGCGATGGTCTCGAGCCTGCAGTACCGGATGGACGTCAACACCGGGCACCGCAGCGAGGGCGTGAGCGAGCTGGGCCTCAACGACATCGGCCGCATCTCGCTGCGAACGATGGCGCCGATCTTCTACGACGAGTACCGCCGCAACCGCACCACGGGCTCGTTCATCCTGGTCGACGAGGCCACCAACGCCACGGTTGGTGCAGGCATGTTGCTCTCCGAGCCGCGCTGGACTGGCGCCTAGGCGCGCGACGCTCAGCGCTCTCCACAGAGCTGCAAGAGCTGACAAGGCGGGGCGATCGGGGTTCACACACACCAGTCGCCCCGCGAGCTTTTGGAGGCGCGGGCCTCCATCACGGGACGCGAATGCGCGCGCGTCGACGGCGCTCAACCACGGCTCCCGCGACGTTCCCATCGAAGGGCATCGAGGCGCAGTTCTTCGTGCGACGCGCTTCGCTGGCGTCGCGTGCTGCGAGCACGCGCAGCCCTGCGCGCTGCCACCGTGCGCGAGCCGGCGCCGCTGCCCCAAGTTGATTCGCGCGCGCCAGTCGCTACATAGGTCCGTCCGGACCGCGCAGCGGACCGGTCACCACGAGGGGCACGATGCAGAGCGAGAAGACAGGGGCGACGTTGTTCGACGATTCCACCGCCAAGCCGGTCAAGGCCGACGCCTCGGGAAGCGATGCAGCGGCCGAGACGCCGACGCCGCGCCGCAAGACCGCGCAGGATCTGGCGGAGAAGCAGCGCGAGATCTCCGTCTCGGAGTTCTTCACCAAGAACCGCCACCTGCTGGGCTTCGACTCACCGCTCAAGGCGCTGCTCACCACCTGCAAGGAGGCCGTCGACAACTCGCTCGACGCCTGCGAGGAAGCCGGGATCCTGCCGGAGATCGTGGTCGAGATCACACCCACGGGCGAGGACCGCTTCCGCATCGCCGTCGAGGACAACGGTCCGGGCATCATCAAGGAGCAGATCGGCAAGGTCTTCGGCAAGCTGCTCTACGGCTCGAAGTTCCACAAGCTCAGCCAGACGCGCGGACAGCAGGGCATCGGCATCTCGGCCGCGGTGATGTACAGCCAGCTCACCACGGGCAAGCCCGCGAAGATCGTCTCGCGCACCGGCAAGCGCCATCCGGCGGTCGAGCTCGAACTCGCGATCGACACCGCGCGCAACAAGGCCGACACGCACAACGAGCGCGCCGTCCCCGACTGGCCGCGCGAGCACGGCACGCGCATCGAGCTCGAGATGGAGGCGCGCTACCAGAAGGGGCTGCGCTCCGTCGACATGTACTTGAAGCAGACGGCGATCGCCAATCCGCACCTGACGCTCACGTACGTCGATCCGGGCGGCGTGAAGGTCGTCTACGAGCGCTCGACGAAGGCGCTCCCGCCGGAGGCGGTCGAGATCAAGCCGCACCCGCACGGGGTCGAGCTCGGACGCTTGATCGCGATGCTCAACGAGACCAACGCGCGCTCGCTGTCGGGCTTCCTGCAAGAGGAGTTCGTGCGCGTCGGCGGGAAGGTCGCCGAGGAGATCTGCAAGACCGCGAAGGTCTCGTCCAAGGCCTATCCCTCGCGCATCGCGCGCGAGGAAGCCGCCGCGCTGCACGCCGCGATCCAGAAGACCAAGATCAGCTCGCCGCCGACCAACTGCATCTCCCCCATCGGCGAGGAGCTCGTGCTCTCGGGCCTCAAGAAGGAGATCGAGGCCGACTTCTACTGCGCGATCTCGCGCCCGGCGGCCGTGTACCGCGGCAATCCGTTCGTGATCGAAGTCGGCATCGCCTACGGCAAGCCTGGCGGAGTCGGACTCGAAGTCACCGACGAGGGTCGCATCCAGAAGCGCAAGGCCGTCGTGGCGAGCGAAGACCTCGTGGGCAACGCCGACGAGCCGATCCGCGTGTTGCGCTTCGCCAATCGCGTGCCCCTGCTGCACCAGCAGTCGGCCTGCGCGGTCACCAAGGCCGTGATCCAGACCAACTGGCGCTCGTACGGCTTGCAGCAGCCCAAGGGCGCGCTGCCGATCGGCCCCGCTGCAGTGCTCGTGCACATCGCCAGCGTGTGGGTGCCGTTCACTTCCGAGTCGAAGGAAGCGATCGCCTCCTACGACGAGATCATGAAGGAGATCAAGCTCGGTCTCCAGGAGTGCGGCCGCAAGATGGGCACGTACATCCGCAAGGGCCAGCGCCTGCGCTCGGAGTACGACAAGCGCTCCTACATCGAGAAGTACATCCCGCACATCGGCATCGCGCTGCAGGAGATCCTCGACCTCACCGATCCCGAGCGCGACAGCACCGTGGGCACGCTCGACGACGTGCTGCAGCGCTCGCGCAAGGTCTGAAGCCGGTGACTCAGCGGGGCCCCGCGACGCGGATCACCGTCGGCGCAGCCCCTCGTTCGAGCCACACGTCGTAAGGAGTCGGCGCGGAGGAGTCTCCCAGCGGCGGAGTCCAGAGGCGCAGCGCCCCCTCGCAATCGAGGTTGCAACGAACACGCCGGACCAGGCGCGTCGTTCCCGTCATGATGAAGGTGCGGCTCGCAGAGGCCGGGACGACGCGCAACCCCGTATCGTCCTGAAAGCGGATCGCGTCCGCCCACCGCGGCGAGACTCCGACGGGCCGCCCCTCACTGTCCTGGACTTCGATCTCCACGATGGACATGCGCCGCAGACGGATGATGTGCGTCTCACCGTCCCCTTTCAGCGTCACGTGATGGAGTTGGGCGCCGTGCTCCCTCGATTGAACACTGACCGACAAGGGTCCGAGGGGCAACTCGAGCATCGCTGTACTCTTCTTGGAGACTTGGGCGCTGAGGCCCTCCGGAGGCTGGGTTGTGGCTGGCGCCAGCGCCTGGAACACCGCGAACTCGACGGTGACCGGCGACTCGCTGATTTCGTCGCGGAACTCGAAGAACGCACGCACAGGGCTCGGCAAATCGAAGTCCACCAACTGGTCAGCAGAGTCGACCACGCGCTCGACGACGTAGCCGCTCGGCCGCCACACGAATCGGCACGGGCCGCGCGGCGCTTCCTCGAAGCGCCAGTGCGCAACACGCGCCCCTCCTGCGTCGGCGAACGAAAACGAGTCTACAGGCCGCGACTCGGTGCGCGCGGCGCGCTCGCGCCACCAACTTGCCAACGCCGAAAGCGGCGCCACTTCCTCGATCGAAAGCTGCTCCACGTCCGCGAACGAATCGTCGGCGGCGCGCCGCGCGCGCACTTCCAGCGGCGCTGCAACTCGCGCTGCGCGCCTCGCTCCGGGTTGAAGTCGCACGCTCGCAACCTCGCCGGCAGACAGCGTCACGCGCTCGTTCACGCCCCGCTCCGGATCCGAAGCGGGGTGCGCAGTCACGAGAAACTCGCCAGGCGCCAGTGACTCTACGCGCTCTGCGCCGACCACCTCCCAGGGCGGACGGGTCACCTCACAACCCGATGGCGCGATGCGACAGATGGCCACCAACCACGCCGCCGACGCGCCGTCGACTTCCAGGTCGAGCGCACCGGCGCGCTCGAGTTCGACGAGACCATCGACCTGGGAAAGCGCGAAACCATCGAAACGACGTGTGGAATAGCCGCGCGCCGAGATCCAGTAGGTGCGGTCCGGCGCGGGTCTAGGGACCAGCACCGGGCTCGGTCGGTCGCGCACGAGCGAACTCGCCTTGGCCTGCGGCGCCAACGGGGCCAGCTCGTCGCCAATCCCTGCAGTGGCGGCGTTGCTGGTCTCGCTGACGTTCACCGACTCGAGCTCGGCGCCGCTGGCAGCGTCCACGACGCGCAGGACGACCTGCGGCGTGAACAGCAGCCGGACGGTCCAGTCGCTGTCCGTGAGAGCGAACTCTGCGAGGTCCGCCCGCCGCCCCGTGGGCTTCACGGGGCGGCCGTTCAGGACGCCGCCGCGCACGTAGAGCCGGCCGCCCACGCGCTGGAGCTGGTGCAGCTCGGATCCCGCAAGGCGCCACTCGCCCGCGTGGACCGGGAGACGGACGTGCGCCGCTTCGAACGGCGAGCCGATGCTGGCCCACAGCTCGCCCTCGCCGAGATAGCGCTCGAACTCGTCGATGCGCTCCCCGACCATCACGACGCCGGTTCGCTCCGGAGAGCTCAGAGCGCTGCGGCTCGCGGCATCCGACCCGCCCACGAGTTCGCTCGATGCGACCGCGGCCTGCGCCGAAGGCGCGGCGCCTGCGCCGTTGGCGCGTTCGACACTGGCCGCTCGACGCCCAGGCCACGCGAGCCACGCGCCCACGAGAACGACGAGTACAGCAATCAACAGGCTGCGTGCTCGCGCTGAGTTCATGGCGAAGACTGGATGCGCTGCACGGAACGGACGTATCCGCCGCGCGAGAAAGTCGTCATTCGAAAACTCGCGGCATTCCACACGACCCTCGGCGCGATCGCAACGACTCCGCGCACCGACCACCAGCGACTAAGTGCCCCTTGAAGAAGTCCCGACGCCTAGAACACAGGCGCGTCACAAGGCCCGCAGGCAGTCCAGACCTGCATCGCGTTCACGGTGCAGGCTTCGGCCGAGAAGCGGCCGTCGGGATGTTCATGGACTGTGACTTCGATGTCGCCACCTCTGAACTGGTTCACCTCTTCACAGCCAACCTGCACCATGGGGCATCCCTGACAGGAGTCTGGCGAGAGCGCGCCAACTGCCGCGTCTATCGCACCCTGCTCCGTCGCGTGGAGGTAAACGGCCGCGCATGTTCCGGCCGGCAAGTTGTGGCGTTGTCCAGTGCTCGCACACGGCAGTGTCTGGCCGAGCTGCGCAAAGAGAGTTGTAGGGGCAATCACGGCGACCAGAGTCGCGGTCCAGTTGAAGATCTTCATCGGTTGTCGTCCTTGTTCAGGCCAAGAAAGCTAGAAGCCCGGGCGTGGTGCGAGGCAAAGGCACCTCAACGTTTCTCGTTGTGCAACCACTAACCGTCGAGGGAAGCTACCCCCCCCCCATTCCACACCACGCAACACAAACCAGAGAAAGAGCCTCGCCAGCTTGGTCTCAGTCCCAATTTCGCAGCTCCGCCGGCTCCGCGCGCTGCCGATCGGCCCCGCTGCAGTGCTCGTGCACATCGCCAGCGTGTGGGT
>CALKYE010000162.1 GCA_938003765.1 uncultured Planctomycetia bacterium | reverse complement strand
CCGCGCCGCCAGCGGGTCGAGCGCCTCGAGCGCTGAGCCCGCTGGCCGGAACGCGCGGACTCAGCTGCGGACCGCGAACTCCGCTTCGTCCACGAGCTGATCGAGCTTCTGCATCTTCACTTCTTCGTTGAAGAGCAGCGTCTCGACGCGCTTGTGCAGGTCCTCCATCTCCTTGCGCTTGAAGGCGATCTCGGCGGTCGGGCGGCCCTTGGGCGCGCGGTCGAGTTCGCCCTGCTTGATGGCCCACTCGCGGTGGATGCCCTGGAGGCCGGGCTTCATCACATAGAAGCAGTCGCTGGCTTCGCGCCACAGCTTGGCGAAGTTGCGCGCGCCGTCCGCGCGCTGGACGGTCTTGCCCTTGAGGCCGTTGAGGCGCGTCGCGAGCTCGACGAAGCGCCGCAGCTCGGCGCCCGCGCGGCGCTGGATGTCGGCCAGCTCCGAGTTCTTCGAACCGTCGGCCATCGACAGGCCCATCATCCCGTCCTCGATCCACTTCTTGAGGTCGGCGTCGCGCGGGAACTGGAGCGAGCTCAGCGTCTGGAACCACGCGGGCGTGACCAGCTCGTCGACCAGCACGACCGAGAGCTTCTCCTTGGCCTTCGCGAAGTCCGCGGAAGGAGTGCTGAGGACCTTGAGCTGCGCCATGAGCTGCATCGCGGCCATCGCGAGCTTGGTGACGTGCTCGGTCGAGCTCGACGGGATGAGCTTGTTCGACTTGAACTTGGTCGCGACCTTGTTGCCCAGGTCGTGGACCTTGGCGAGCTCGTTGCGCAGCGGCTCGACCTTGCCGCGGAACTCGTTGGCGAGCTCGGTGAGCGCGCGGTCGATGTCGCTCGGCGCGTCGGCGCTCTTGCACGCGATCGCGGCGTCGAACTTCTTCCAGTCGACCGCGTCGTAGGCGCGCTTCACGTTCTTGAGAGCGGCGCCGATGCCGGTTTCACCAGCCATCTTGGCGATCGTGCCTTTGTTTCGCTCCCAGTCGGACTCGGTCAGGATCGCAGGCAGTTGCGGCGCGGGCATGGAGATTCTCCTTCGGAGAGTGGGGACGTCGGGGTCGATCTCAACGCGGCGGAGAGATCGTAGAGCGCCGCGCGGAGCCGTGGGTCGTGGCGCGGCGAACGCGCAACCTGCAGATCTGCTCGCGGCGTGTAGCCTGGGCGCACCGTGCTCGACGGGAATCGAAGAGGGCTATGGCTTGCGAGCGGCGTGCTGATCGGCGCTGCGCTGCTGTGGCGCGGGGCGTGCGGTCCCAGTGAACCCGGCTCCGCGGCTGTCGCGAGCGAGCACGGGCCCGGCGCGCGGCCCGCTGACGAGCGCATCGCTCCCGCAGCCCTCGCGCCGACAGCGCCGCCGACGTCGCCGGAGCAACCCTCGCAGCGCTCTGAGGCGCCGGCGTCGGATGAGCCGCCTCGCCGGGCGTCGACGCAGCAGGTGGAGGGGCTCGTCGTCGATGCGCGCGACGGCGCTCCGCTGTTCGACTTCGGCCTCGCCGCTTGGCCGCTCGGGCTTCGCGAAACGCACATCCACACCACGCGAACGGATGCCGAGGGCCGCTTCTCGTTCGGTTCGATCGAACCGGACGACGGAGGTTCGCGAGGCGTGCTGATCGAAGCCCGCGACCACGCCGGGATCGAGCGCCGCGAGTCGGCGTCGCGACTGCGGCTGGAGCGCTCCGGTCCGAGCGAGCTCCTGCCGCTTCCGGCGCGCTTCGCCGTGAGCGTCGGACCGACGATCCCGTTCGAGTTGGCGCTGCCCGGCGGGATGACAGCGTCCGATTTCGATGTCGACCTGCTCTACGGCCCGCCCGGCGGCGGCGCGCGGGTCCAGGCGGACTCCTCGGCCGAGCTGCGCGCGCCGCTCTCGTTCGGTCCGCATCCGGGGCTGCACTGGGTGCGCTTCGGCGAGCCGACACGGTTGCGCGAGCGCGCGTGGGTCGAGGTCCGCTCACGCGACAAGGCCTGGCGCGGCGGAGCGTGGCTCGCAACGCTCGAAGGTGTCGTCTCGCCGCCGCTCGCGATCACGCTCGAGCGCGCGACGCGTGCGCAGGGCCGCTTCGAGTGGCCGGCGTCGGTCGCCGAGCCGTACGTGCAGGAGCTGCGCCTCGCGCGCCTGGCGGACGGCGAGGTGCCCGACCCCGTGCTCAACGGGTTCGCGGGCGAGAGCGGGGAGTTCCGCTTCGAGTTCCTGCGACCCGGCCGCTACCGGCTCTGGACGAACGATCGCAACTGGCGCCCGTTTCAGTGCGAGTTCGAGCTCGTGGCCGGCGACAACGACGTCGGCGTGCACCGGCTCGAGCCGCGCCGCGTGGTGGGCGCGATCCGCGGCGTGATCCGCACTCGCAGCGGGCGCTACGACGGAGCGTGTCACGTGAGCCTGTCCGACACACCCCTCATCCACGACGCGCCGTACGACCACTCGATCGACTTCGAGCCGAGCGTGGAGGGCGATCCGCTCAGCGAGCGCGTGGCGCGCTTTGAGTTCGAGGACGTGACCGAGGGCGACTGGTTCCTGTTCGTGCACTGCCACGACGGCTTCGAGTTCCCCCAGTCGGTGGTGCGCGTGCGGGCGCCGCTCGAGCAATTCGAGTTGCTCCTCGACGACGCCTCGCTGCGGCTGCGGGTCGACATCGTCGAGGCCGAGAGCGGCCAGCTCTGCGAGGACGCGCGGTTCGAGTGGGAGTGCGGCGACGAGCGCGATGTCGAGCAGGGCGCCAGAGTCGACCGCGAGCGCCTGCCCGCGACACCGGAGCGCCTGGTGTGGAGCGCCTGCGCGCCGGGGCGGCAGGCCCGCTTCGGAACCGGCGCCGACTTCGAGCTCCTCGTGCTCCCCGACGGTTCGCGCGAGCTGGTCGGCGCGCTCGCGCTCGAACTGGGCTTCGCGCGCCGAATCCGCGTGCGCGGTGGAGCTGGCGGGCGCGGGATCGAAGGCGTGGAGGTCCTGTGCGACGGCGTGAGCGTCGGCTTCACGGACGCGACAGGAGACCTGGTCGTGCGCTCCGCGACGCCGCCCGAGCGCATCACGCTGCGCAAGAGCGGCTGGTTCCAACGCTCGAGCCGCGACCTCGACGCGCGCTCGGGGCGCTACTCCGACCGCGCGGACCTGCACGCCTCGATGTCGCCCGAGAATCCCTGACGCGCGCCACGGCGCTTGGCGTCGTGATTACGATCGTCGAGCGCTCCACGTCTGCTGCGAGCGCGAATCGTCCGCCCGACACCCGTGCAGCGCACCGCGAGTCCTCCATGAACAGTCCCCGATCGACGTTCCTCGTCCCCACGCTCGTGCTCGCGCTGTGCCAGCTCGCCGACGCGCAGACCACGTTCTCCGTCAGCGGCCCGGGCGGGACCTTCCCGACCTCCCCGAACGGCGTCGACGGTCAGTACCCGCACCTCAACCAGACCAACCCTCCGGCGCTTCCGCCGAACGCGCTCGCGACCAGCGTCACCGTTCCGGCCGGAGCGACACGCCTCACCGCGGTCGTCCTCCGCGGTCTGTTCCACCCCTGGTCGGGCGACGCGCACTTCGTGCTCAAGGATCCCACCGGCCAGCGCTTCAACGTCGCCTGCTCGATCAACACCTGGAACTCGACGATCTACGGCACGAACTGCGACTACGGCGTCGCGGGCGGACTCGACTACACGTTCGTCGATCCGAGCGTCGTCGCTCAGGACTTCCCGCCGACGGACGTCAGTCCGTGCAGCGGACCGGCCGGCGTGTACCACCTCGCTGGCGCGTACCACCAGTACTTCAACAACGGCAACGGCGCGTGGCCGAACTCGCTGCCGAACAACTTGGGGATCCTCAACACGCCGCTCCACTCGATCCCGGTGACGCCGGGCGTGTGGACGCTCGAGTGCTACGACTGGTTCCTGCTCTCCGACAACGGCTCGTTCACGAGCTGGGAACTGCAAGGCGATCTGGGCGGCGCGCCGACGGCGTTCTGCACGGCGGGGACGACGAGCAACGGCTGCGTGCCGGCGATCTCCGGGTCGGACCAGCCCAGCGCGAGCTTCGCGAACCCCTGCGTCATCACGATCGCGAACGTCGAAGGCCAGCGCTCGGGGCTGATCTTCTACGGCGTGGACAACACGGGGTATTCCGCCCTTCCGTGGGCCACGACGAGCTCGAGCTTCCTGTGCGTCAAGCCGCCGACGCAGCGCACGCCGGGGCAGAGCAGCGGCGGTGTCGCCGGCGCCTGTGACGGCCAGCTCGTGCTCGACTGGAATGCGTTCCAGCTCGCGTTCCCCGGCTCGCTCGGCGCGCCGTGGGTGGCGGGGGAGCAGGCTTACGCCCAGGGCTGGTTCCGCGATCCGCCGGCGCCGCGGACGACCAACCTCTCGGACGCGTTGCTCCTGACTTACCGGCCGTAGCTGCCCGCCGAGTTTCTGCGGGATTCCCTGAGAGTGCGGCCGGGTCCGGGACAACTCCCCGCACGATGGCCAGCCGACGCAGCCTGACCCCGACCGAGGCCGACCTCGAGGAGTGGATCGCGCACTTCCGCGGGCCGCTCGTCGGCTTGCTGGCGTCGTGGGGGCGAGGTTGGCGCGACGCGGAGGAGCTCGCGCAGGACTGCTTCGCCGAGGCCTGGGTCAGCCGCGCGAGCTTCGTCGGCAATCCAGGCAGTCTCCACGCGGTCGGCGCGTGGCTGCGCGGCATCGCCTTTCGCTTGCACGCCGCGCAGGGTCGTCGCGAGGGCGTGCGGCGCTCGGCTTCGCTCGAAGGTGAGCTGGCCGAGGGGGAACTGGTTGCCCATCCGATCGCGACGGAAGGCGACGAGCGGCGTGAGCTGCTCGCGCGCGGCTTCGCGAAGCTCAGCGAAGCGCATCAGACCGTGCTGCGGATGCACTACCTCGAGGAGTCGAGCGCGGCCGAGGTGGCGGCGCTGTTGGGGCTGAGCGTCAAGGCGGTCGAGGACCGGCTCTATCAAGCGCGCAAGGCGTTGCGTGGGATCGTCGAACGTGAGGGCGCGCGCGAGGCGCGGGGGGTGCGGACGTGAAGCGCGAAGGACGAAGTCTGGTCCCCGAAGCCGAGCTCGAGGAGCTGTTCCGTCCGCGCCGTCCCGACGCGGCGGCCTTCCGCGAGGGCGTTGCGAGTCGCATCAAGGCGCGCGAGGCCGAGCGCGAGACCGAAGAGCGCCTCGCCGAGCGAACGGCGCGGCCTGCGCGGCTCGAGGCGCCGCGCGAGAGCTCGGCCTTCTGGCGCAAGGTCGCCGCGATCCTCCCGCCGGACCTCGCCATCGTTGCGCTCAAGGCGGGCAAGGGCTGGGGCGCCGCTGCGCTACTTCCGGCGCTGGCGTTGATCGCCGTGTTCAGCGCCTTCACCGCGAGCCTCGGCTCGATCTCGCGCTCCACTCGCAACGCAGCGCCGCCTCGCAGCCCGTCCGCAGCCGGCGGCGACCTCGCGAGCCGACGCGAGCTGCGACTCGGCGTTGGGCTGCACTTCGCCCTGCAAGTGGGCGGGCTCGCTGTGTTCATCCTCCCGCTGCTCTTCGGCGTGCGCTGGGTGCTCGAGCTGATCCTCGGCGTGGTGCTGCTGTCGATGTTTGCGCTCGTCGCCGCGCTGCGCGGCCTGTTGCGGTCAGGCCAGCTCGAACGCGGCGCCGTGCTCCGGCTGTGCGTCGGACTCCTGTACACCGTCTTCTCGAGCTGCTTCCTGTGGACGCGGAGCCTGCGTTTGGCGGACGGCGGCTGGGGCTCGGGCATGGACTGGGGCGCGACCGTGGTGCTCGGCGGAGCGGTGGCGTTGCTCGCCGTTCACCGACGCAGCGCTCCCCTCGCCAACTGGTCCCTTGCGGGCGCCGCCGCGCTGCTGGTCTTCACCCTGGCGTTCTTCCCGCCCGCGACGACGCGCAGTGCGCCCGAGCACGTGCGCGCCTACGTCGAGGGCGAGACGCTCGACGCCGGCTCGCTGCGGGCCTGGGACGAGGTCTCGAACTCGGTGGAGGCGCTGGCCGCCGTCGGGGCGAGCCCGGCCCGACTCGAACACGTCCGGCGCGAGCTCGCACGCGCCTTCGAAGACGGCGTCGATGCGCACCCGCGCGTGTGGACGGCCGGCGCGCGCATGGGGCTCGTCACGCGCGAGCAGTGGGCTCGGCTGGCGGAGCGCAAGTTGGAGCGACACCGGCTCGAGTCGCTGCTCGCCCGGTCTGGGCCGCTGCTCTTGCCCGACTACAACGAGTACGAACTGCACATGCTGCTGGCGTTGCGCGAGCTGAACGCGGAAGAGCGTGAGCACATCGCACAGCGAGTCGCTGCGACCTGGCCGAGCGAGTCGACCGGTCGCGCCCTGACGGCGCTCGCCCAGTGCGTGCGCTGGATGGACCTGCTCGGACGCGGCGAGTGGGTCGACGCGCGCCGCGCGGAGGCGCAGGCGATCCTCGAACGGCACTGGGTGGCCCGCGCCGCGGCCTTCGATCGTGCCGGCGGCTTCACCAGCGACCCCGAGCAGTTCGCAACGTCGTTCGCGGACGAGACGCTGCTCGGCGTCGAACTGATGGCGCGCCTGGGCGTTCCCGAGGGCATCGACCTCGTCCGACTGCGCGGCTACCTGCGCGCCGAGAGCGCCTGGGGCGGCCCGTTCCGGGAGGGCGCGGCCTACCTCAACGCCACCGAGCGCGCGGCCCTGCTCCGCCTCGAGCGCCAGATCGGGCTCCCTGAGACTTCCGTGCTGGCGCGGGTGCTCTCCGAGCGCGTCCTGCTGGGGGCGGTGCTGCTGGTGGTCCTGTGCTTCGTGGCCGTCGCGCGCACGCCCGCCTGGCGAGATCCGTTCGCCGAAGCCGGCGGGGGCGCGCAACCCTGACTCCGCCGACGCTCGGGGCAGCGAGCGGGGAATAGGTCCCGCCGGGCGGCGTCGGTACGCTCATCGTGCCGCCCGCCACCGCGTACCGCGCCGCCATGGAAGCAGCCCCCAAGGAGGACCTGAGTCTCGTCGCCGAGACCCTGACCGGCAACCAGCTCTCGTTCCAGCTCCTGGTCGAGCGCTACCAGGCGCGCATGTTCGCGCTGGTGCGGCACTACACGCGCAACCCGGTCGAGGTCGAGGACATCGTCCAGGACACGTTCCTCAAGGCCTACACCCGCCTCCCAGGGTTCCAGCAACAGTCCAGCTTCTACACCTGGCTGTGCCGGATCGCGATCAACACGGCGCTGGACTTCCTCAAGCGCTGCGGGCGCAACCCGGTGCGCGGAGCGGAAGACCCCGAGCTGAGCCTGGGCGCGGACGACGGGGCGACTGGCCGGCCGCGGACCAGCGCCACGCCCGCGCCGGACGCGCGGCTCGAGCGCGCCGAGATCTCCCGCATCACCAAGCAGGTGCTCGACGAGCTGCCGGAGATCTTCCGCACGGTGCTCGTGCTGCGCGAGTTCGAGGAGATGGCCTACCAGGACATCGCGGACGTGCTGGGGATTTCGATCGGCACCGTCGAGTCGCGCCTGTTCCGGGCGCGCGCCAAGTTCAAGGACAAGCTCCTCGCACTCCATCCGGAGTTCGAGGAGGGATGGAGCTGACCCATGGAGATGACCTGTCGCGATGCCCGCCCGCTGGTGGGCGCCTACCTGGACGGAGAGCTGTCCGAAGCGCGCGCCAGCCTGCTGCGCAAGCACTTGCTCGACTGCCACGCGTGCCGCACCGGCGCGCAGGACGGCAAGAACCTCAAGCGCTGGTTCGCAGCGACGCGCGAGGACGACGTCGAGCTGGCCGGCGCCGTTCCGAGCGGCTTTGCGGCCCGGGTCGCGCGCCGCGCGTTCAGCGGCGACGTCGGGCGGAGTGAGTTCGGCGTCGGCGTCGCACTCAGCGCCCAGCCCGTCGGCGGCCCGCGTTCCAGCTCGGCTGAATCGAACGTCCTGCGCTTCGTGCTCACGACCACCGCCATCGCCGCCGGACTCGCCTTGATCCTCGCGCTGGCGGCGCGACTGCAGGGCCGCGAGGTCGGCAGCTCGATGTCCGCCGACGACCGCACGGTGGCGCCGGTTCGGCAGGTGATCGAAGAGCTCGAGCGGCTGAACGCGGGCGGGCCGGCGCCGACGTCGGCCGACCAGCAGCGCTGATCGCCATGGAGAGCGTACGGCTGTGGGTCATTCTGCTGGCCCTGACCTGCTTCGCGGCTGGCCTCAGCGCGGGCATGGTGCTCGCGCGCCCCGCGCAGGTCGCGTCCGACGAACCCTTCGCCGAGTACCGGCGCGCGTTCCAACAGCGCTTCGAGCTCGAGCCCGAGCGGGAGCGCCTGTTCGGCGAGCTCCTGCGCAACTACCAGCGCGACTTCGACGCCTCGCGAGAGCGCGTCCTCGCCGCCAGCCGCAGCCAGCTCGAGCCGGAACTGGCCGAGCTGGGGCTTCGCTATCGCCAGCTCATCCGCGATCATGTTCTGCCCCCCGCGCGGCGCGAAGAGTTCGACCAGCTCGCGCGCGAGTGGGTCCCGATCCGCTGACCCCGTTCGCGCACCTCCTCCACCCTCGCAAACAGCAGCATGGCCAAGACCTGCGGTATCCGCATCGGCCCCAGACGCTTCGAGATCGTCGTGCTCGACGGCACGGCGAAGAAGCACCGCATCACGGCCTTCCGCACGGGCGAGTTCCCCCAGGGCGGGGAGAACCCGACCGCCGACGCTGAGGCGGCGCTCGCCGAAGCGGTGAAGGAACTCGGCGTGCCCACCGACGCGATCGGCGTCGCCATCGACTCGGGACTGGCCGCGTACCGCACGCTGAAGCTGCCGGTGCTCGAAGAGGCCAAGATCGCCGAGATCATCAAGTTCGAGGTCGAGAGCCAGCTCCCGCAGTGGAACATCGACGACGTGGTCGTCGACTTCATGGCGCTCGACAAGACCGAGAGCGAGACGAACCTGCTGGTCACGGCCGTGCCCAAGGTTCAACTCCAGCGCGAGCTGGACGTGTGCGCGCGGGCCGGCGCCGAGCCGCAGGAGGCCGAACTCGAGGCCACCGCGATGGTCAACGCGGCCGTCGCCGCCGACATCTGCCACGTGGACGACGCGCAGCTCCTCGTCCACATCGGAGAGGTCTCGACCGCCGTGGTCGTGATGGACGGCGGCCGTGTGCGCTCGATTCGCGCGATCCGCATCGGAGCGCTGGCGCACGACGCGGGTGTCGCGGAGCCGGGTGTCGCTGGCGGTGGCGAGGAAGCGCCCGCCGTGCCCGTGATCCCGCCGGAAGAGCTCCAGCGACGCCTGGAGCAGTCGGTCTCGCGCATCCGCCGCGAGCTGAGCCGCACGCTTTCGGCGGCTCGCACGGCGAACCCGATCACCGCGATCTACGTCTGCGGCTGGGAGCTGCCCAATCTGGTGGGCTCGCAGATCCAGGACGTGCCGGTCTACGAGCTCGACGTGTTCGAGGAAGACTCCGGGCAGCCGGCGCAGGGCGCGGCTCCGCTGGTCGTCGCCTACGGCGTCGCGCTGCGCCAACTCGGCGGTGGGCCGCTGCGCGCCTCGCTGCGCCGCGAGGAGCTGCGCTTCACGGGAACTCTCGAGCGGCTCGAGATGCCGCTGGCGATCGCAGTGCTGCTGCTCGTCACGTGGCTCGCCATCGTCAACATCTTCGAGCACAAGCGACTGCAACGGGCCGACAGCGACGTCACGTTGTGGCTGCAGAGCGCCCGCAACTTCCTGATCAGCGACCCCAAGGCCGGTGTCGCCGGGAACCTCAGCAAGCCCTGGCCCGAGCTCCAGAGCTACGTCGAGCGCGCGGTGCGCGACGACGGCGGCCTGGAGGAGTCGAGCGCCGAGCGTCTCGCGGAGATCGAGCGTCGCCTGAAGTCGAAGGTCACCGAGCTCAACAGCAAGCTCGGGCTCTCCGGTGAGGTCACGCAGCCACAGTCCGCGCTGGAGGCGCTGACGCGCGTGACGTGCCTGCTCCACGACATGCGCGACCGGGTCGGGCGCGTGGCGATCCGCAAGGTGCTCGCCGACACTCAGCCGGCCCGCGGGCCGGAGGGTGAGACGGTGGTGGTCACGCTCGACCTCTCGTTCTTCAACGACAGCAGCACCGCTGCGACGATGGCGTACGAGACCTTCAAGTCCGAGCTCGAGGCGCAGCCCTGGGTGAAGGGGGTCCGGCCCGAGGCGACCAAGGAGTTCCCCGCGGATCAAGGCGCCGGGATCTACACGGATGGCTTTGCGATCGTCTGTGACCTCTCCAAGGTCGCGCGCGCGACGGAAGGGGCCGGCTCATGAACGTTCGAGACTTCTTCGGCGCGATGAACTTGGCGCGCTGGATCATCGTGCTGGGACTCCTCGGCTCGATCGGCCTGGCGTCGAACGGTTGGCGACTGCACGGGCGGCGCACGGCGCTTCAGGAGGAACTCGCCGAGGCGATCCCCGCCCGCGCCCAGAACATCCAGTTCCTGGGGCAGCTCTACTCGAAGCTGCAGGCGGACGCCGAGCGCGAGGGGTTCGTGACCCAGGACAAGCCCGACCTGTACTTCCGCGGGATCGCGACGGACGACACGGTCAAGCTGGGCCAGATCGAGGTCGCCCCCGCGGATCCGCGCAGCTTCTACAAGGGCACGGTCGACCTGTCGTACACCCTGCGCCCGTCGGTCTCGAAGGACGAGAGCTACCCGCGCGACCGGCTCGCGAACTTCATGTACCTGATCGAGCAGAAGAGCGGTCGGGTGCGGGTGACGCGCGCGCGCCTGGACCCGGCGCAGCGCCTCAAGCCCTGGGAGCCGTCCGACGACCGCTGGAAGTGGGAGATCACCGCCACTTCACGCGCGAAAGACGAGCGAACCGCGCAGAAGTAGGTCGCTCGACCCGGGCGCTCTGAGCTCGTGGCGCGCGTGACTGGACCGTCACGAACCCGCCCGGGCTTGGCGATTCCCCCTCCCTGGGCCGGTAGTTCTGGCGGAAGCTGGCGATAGCGCATCCGCGCGCTTCATCGCATACTCTGCTTTAAGAACGGCGCTCGACTCGAGCGCAGCACCTATGTTGCAGGTCCACTGCTTGGCTCTGGTCACGGTCGCGATCGCCACTTCCCTTGGCGTCGCCGGCCCTCAGCCCTCGCCTTGGCTCGCACCTGCGGCGTTGACGGGGACGTCCCCGAGCGCGACAGCGCCCGACGGCGAATCGCTCCTGTCTTCAGCCGCGCCCGCGACCAATGCGCTCGCGCGCGTGCCGGCGGACGAACTCGACGCGCGATTCCACGCGCTCGAGACGAACTTCCGCGCCAGGCGCAGCGTCCTGAGCGCGGCGGGGGCGCCGATCGCCATCGAGGGCGAACCGGCCTGGCTGCGCGCAGAGTTCCGGCGCGGCATGGAGGAACTCGCCGCCTGGGGAGCGCCGCGAGCCGCGGCGTGGCTCCTGCGCCACTTCCACACTGAAGTCGGCGAGTCCCCCTCATCCATCGTGGCTCGCAAGAGCGAGCTGTATCGCCAGGTTCTCCCGCGCTTCGCCGGCGCCGAGTGGCTCGACTCGAACGAGATCGACGTCACGCAGTCGCTCCTGCTCGACGCGACGTTGCTCGGGCCGCGCCTCACCCGCGAGTTCTCGGACGCCATCCTCGAATCGAACCCCGCGCGCTTCCAGCGACGGTCGGTAGCTCTGCGAGCCCACGCGCTGGCGCTGTTGGGCCCGGGAGTCGCGGACGTCGAGCAGCGCCGCCGCGCTAGCGATCTGTGGCGCGCCGAGCTCGAGGCGTCCGCCGGCACGACGTGGGAGTCCTACGCGCAGAACGAGTTGTGGCGCATCGAGAACTTCTGGATCGGCGATCGCGCGCCGGCGATGTTCGCGACCGACGTCGACGGCAACGAACTGGGCCTGCGCGACCTGCGCGGCAAAGTGATCGTCGTGGCGTTCTTCCGGCTCGGATCCCGTGCGGACCAGGCTTGGGCCCTGCGCCTGCGCGACCTCGCGCGCGCGAACGAAGACCAGCACCTGGCGCTGGTCGGCGTCGAGCTCGGAACCAACGAGAGCGCCTTCCGCCGACTGGTGGAAGAGCACGAGCTGCGTTTCCCCTGCATCTACGAATCCACCGAGCCCGGCGAAGTCGCAACCGCTTGGCGGCTGAATGAGGTCCCTCGAGCCCTCATTCTCGACACTTCGGGTCGGTTGCGACAGGTCGACCTCGACGGTGCAGCGCTCGAGGAGACCGTGAACACCTTGTTGCGCGAGACCGCCGGTGCTTCGGCGGGCGCGCATGGACGAACCCCCACGAGGCGCTAACAGGCGAAATGATCGATCATGGTCCTGCGCAGGACGGGACTGGATGACCTACCGCTGCTGGTAGTGCTGGGCCTCTCGGCCGGCTTGCTCGTTTGGGCAGGCGCGGGCCGCGATGGTCAGCACGACCTTCAAGCGGGGTCGGGTGCTGCTCGCGCGGAGCGCGAGTCGAGCACCGCTCCATCCATCGATCGCCTCGCATCTGCCGGGGAGCGCGCTGACTCCTACGTCTCGAGTGTGCGACTCGGCCTGCGCGCGATCGATCCCGCTCGCGCCAGTCTGGGCTCGGGCCATGCCGGTGCGTCGACGGAGACCACCTCGAGCAAGGCGCTCGATCCCGAGTCGGTGCTCTTGCCGGGCGTGCCGCGCTTCGACGGACCGCTCCGCGCGGAAGGCGAGATGCAGGACGGCGTGCCGCGTGGTCCGTGGGTCCTCTTCGACGCCCAAGGACGGCCGGTCTTCCGCGGCGCGTTCACCGAGAGCGGCCAGCCGCTCGGACAGTGGATCTGGACCGAGCCCGATGGCCGAGTGCTCAACGAAGGCTCCTTCGAGCGCGGCGTGCCGGACGGCCTGTGGCGTGAGTGGCACGCCAACGGCCAGCTCGCGGCCGAGATGACCTTCGACTTGGGCGACCTCGATGGCGTCGCGACCGAGTGGTACGAGAACGGCGCGTCGCGGCAGCAAGGCGGCTTCGACCACGGCGAGCGCGCCGGACTGTGGAGCAGCTGGTACGAGAGCGGCCAACTTCGCGCGCGCGGCGCCTACGATCGCGGCCTGCGCACCGGGCTGTGGGAAGAGTGGCACCCGGACGGCCAGCCGATGCTGATCGCGACCTACGTTCGAGGTCGCGCCCACGGACTGTGGCAGTCGTGGTACTCGAACGGACACGCCAAGGAGCGCGGCCACTTCATCGACGGGCGGCGCGAAGGCGTGTGGCACTTCTTCGACTTCGCCGGCAACGTCGACCTGCGCACCGGCTTCTATCGCGAAGGACGAATGGTCCGCGACTGACGCGTTTGCGTCGCGCGACGAGGAACCGCTCCCGGCTCAGTTCGTGGGCGGTGTCGAGCGAACCGCTGCCGCCGGAGACGCGGCGGACGTTCCCTTCGGACGGCTTGCTCGAGCCCGGGGATCGCGAGCGCGCGCCGAGTGGCCCGCGTCGGCCTTCGCTTCAGCCCTCGAGCGCGCCCGACTCCGCCAGCCCGCGCAGCACCCGCTCGCGGTCTCCCGCGCGACAGACCACGAACTCGTGGTTGCGCGGATCAGCTTGGTTGTAGCGATGCTCGTCCCCGCGCAGGCGGCACACGCTCCAGCCGAGCGCCCGGGCCACGGTCTCGGGCGCGCACGTGTCCCACTCCTTCAGGCCCTTCTTGTGGACGTAGACGTCCGCCTCTCCGAGCAGCAGCAGCGCGGACTTGAAGCCTGCGCTTCCCCAGGGCTGCGGCGCTCGGGCGCCGATCCGCTCGGCGAACCGGGCGACCCAGTCCGGAGTGTGGCTGCGTGAGACCACGATGCGCAGCGGACCGTCGGTCGCTCCGCCGCCTCGAACGAGCGAGCCAGGGCCCGTCACGCCAAAGTGCTCACGCCCAGGCAACGCCACACCCCACAGCAACTGCCCGCGCGAGGGGAGCGCGACGGCCCCGAGCGCGCAGCGCCCGCCGATCGACAGAGCCACGTGCACCGCCCAGTCCTCGCGCCCTTCGCTGAACTCGCGGGTGCCATCCAGCGGGTCGACGATCCAGCAGCGCTCGCGCGAGAGGCGCGCCGGGGAGTCCGCGGTCTCCTCGCTCAACACGCCGTCGTGCGGGTAGCGACCGCGCAGCAGCCCCTGCAGCAGCCCGTCCGCGGCCTGATCGCCGATGTCGGCGAGCGTCTGGCCCTGCCACCGACCGCTCGCGCGCAGGTCCGCGACGCGTTGTCCGGCCTCGAGCGCGGCCTGCTTCGCGAAGGCCAAGTCCTGTTCAAGCTCTGCGTCACTCGGCGCTTGGGGATGACTGCTCATGGGGGGAGCGAGTGTAGTTCGCCGGGCCCTCGCAGGCTCGTCAAGAGCTTCCGACACGGCGCTGCGCCCGGCGCGCGCAACACGCGCGCAACCCAGCAGCGTCACAAGGTTTTCGTGCGAATGCCGCCTTGACCTATGGCGGCCCTTAAGGGTTGCGGCAGGATAGGACCCATCTCCCGGTCGCACGGCGAAGCGGGGCGTACCCGCGCTCGCCGAGCGACTTGATCGCACTCAACCACCGTCAGGATCGGAGCCATGCGCACGTCGATTCATGTTGCCTGTGCAGCCTTCTCGCTGTCGCTCAGCGCTTTCGCCACGCCTCAGGGGGCGTCGGAAGATCGCGCGACGTTCGACAACCCCTCAGCCGGCGGAGTGACTGAAGTCCTCGCGCCCGCCGCCGGCGCTCCGCGCGCGCTCGGCTCGCTCTTGCAGGGACCGCTCGACGCATCGTCGGGCATCCTCGCTTCGCCCTCGCCTGGCGCGAACTGGAACCGCTTGCTCGGCTGCGGCTACGGCTGGGGCTACTACTGGGTCTCGGGTGGCGCTGGCACCACTGGCGCGTTCGCCATTCACCAGTACGACACGAGCGGCAACTACCTGCAGAGCTTCACGCAGGACATGACCCTCGCGACCGCTTCGCAGTGGGGTATCCGCGACCTCGCCGTCGACGAAGCGAACTTCAAGCTGTGGGGCGGCATGGAGGGTCGCGTGTTCAAGGAGTACACGTTCAATCCCAACGCGGGTCCGAACGGCACGCTGACCTTCACGACCACCTACCTCATCCCGACGGGCGGCACGTTCGGCTCGTCGGCGACGATCCGCGCGCTGGCGCGCAACCCGAACACGGGCAACTTCTACACGAAGAACTTCAACACCGCGTTGTGGGAGTTCTCGATCGCCGGCGGTGTTCCGACGTTCGTCGCCGAGCACGCGACCAGCGGCAAGTCGTCGTACGGCCTCGCGTGGGACACGGTCAACGGGACGCTGTGGAGCTTCGATCAGAACCTCCCCGGCGGCGCAGCGACCGGCACGGACGGCGTCGAGTTCAACGAGTGTGACACGGCGGGCGTGCTCACCGGCCGCTCGTTCGTCGGCACGGTCTACGGCGTGACCGGCACGAACATCGCCGGCGGCGCGGACATCTTCGACGACGGCTCGGGCGTCCTGAAGGTCCTGGCGTTGCACCAGAACACGATCGACGAGCTGAACGTGTACGAGATGGATCCGACGTTCACGCCGCCGACCGCCTACTGCACGTCGGGCACGACGACGCAAGGCTGCGTTCCGGCGCTCTCGGCCAACAATCCGCCGAGCGTCAGCAACGCCGGTCCGGCTTGCGTCGTGACCTGCTCGCTGATGGAAGAAGGCCGCACGGGCCTGATGTTCTTCGGCTTGGCCGAAGCTTCGCCGATCCTGCCGTGGGGCCCCACGAGCACGAGCTTCCTGTGCGTCAAGTCGCCCACCAACCGCACGACCGCTGGCGCGTCGTCGACCGGTCCCAACGCGGGTGACCCCTGCGAAGGTTCGCTGGGCATCGACTTCTCCGCCTGGATGGTGGCGAACCCGGCGCACTTGGGCACGCCGCACAGCGCGGGCCAGCAGCTCTACTGCCAGCAGTGGTATCGCGATCCGGCGACCGCCAAGACCACCAGCCTCAGCAACGGTCTGATCCTGACCTTCGTTCCGTGATCCGAGCTGGCCGACGCGGCCAGCCGAGAGTCACTCGTTCGAGATAGCTACGAGGGCGCGCCCAGCAGACGCCGGGCGCGCCCTCGCTCCATTCGAGCTTCGCCGTCAGGGCGACAAGACGAGTCGACTCGCGCAGGCCGCTTCGATCGCTGCTTCGCTCCACTGCATCGGGCGCAGCCGGCCGTCGAGGTACGACTGGATCTGATCGGAGTAGTGCGGGTCGAACGGATGACCGGACTGTCCGCCGGGGAGGATCGCGAGGGACGCGTCGGGATCGGCGCAGTCCGCGACCATGCGCAAGCTCGCGCCGTGCTGCGCCGAAGTCTGCGGCAAGCCGCGCGCGTCGCGCCTTCTCGCGCCGGAGAAGACGCACGGACTGGTTCCACTGCCGGGGACTTCGAACGAACCGGCTCCGAAGGTCGCGCCGAGCAGCGGGATCGCGCCCAGGCGATGCTCGGGCGTCCAGCGGTGCAGCGCGCCGTAGTTCCAAGTCGAGAGGTCCGCGCCGAACGCCTGCTCGCCTTCGCGCCACGCCGACTCGAGCACATCCAGCAGTTGCTTGCGTCGCAACTGCATCCCCGCGGTCGGTGACTCGCCCGCCGCGAGGAACGGCTCGTCGAAGCGACCGTACAGCGCCTCGAGGCGCACGCGATCGCGTTCGGGGTGCGACAGCGCGCGCGTGCAGGTCGCCGTGACCCACTCGTCGACGCGCGTCTCGACCAGGTGGTACAGCGCGGACGCTCCGCGCAGCGACATCTCGCCATTCCACGCAGCGAGCGCGTCGATGGCGCGCTGGGCCGTCGTCGAAGGCGGCGGTCCGGGAACGGCGACGAGCTCGGTCAACGCCGCGACGACTTCGAGCGCGTGCAGCGACACGCAGTCGACTTGCAGCTCACCCAGCGCCGGAACGGTCCAGTCGCTTCGCTCGGCGAGTCGCTCGCCGATGCGTTGAGCGCGGTGGACGGTGGCCGCATCGAGCGGATAGGGGTAGGCCGCGCCCGCGACGCGCGTGTCGTTGTTGGCCGTGACCAGCGCGCCGCTTGCGGGCCTCGTCGCGCTCGGAGAGTGCTCCTGCGGACGCAGGCCGCGCCAGTGATGGGCCGAGTCGCGCGCGAGCAGCGGCACACGCCCGTCGCCAGCGCCGCGCTCGACGTTGCGTCCCAGCACCGTGAACGCGATCGCTCCGCTCGCGTCGCCGCACACCAGGTTCTGCGGCGGGCCGACGAAGTCGCGTACGGCAGCGGGAACGTCATCGACGCTCGACGCGCGCGCCAGCGCCACGAACGGCGCGACCGGATCGAACGCGGCGTGCCCGGTCCAGGCGAGGCTGTAGCGCAGTTCGCGTCCCCACGTGAGCAGCGGACCGATCTCGGTGCTCAGCGCGTCGAACTCGAGCGTCTCGCCGCCGCGCACGACGACGCGCTCGCGCTGCACGCGCACGGGCGTGAACTGTCCGTCGCGCTCGACGCTGCGTTCATCGGGCCCGAGGTTCTCGAGGAACGCGTCGCACACGTCGAGCTCGGTGTTGGTGAAGCTCCAGGCCACGCGCGGGCCTTGTCCGATCACGATGAGCGGCAGGCCCGGGATGGTGAAGCCCGCGGCCTCGTACTCCGGCGTGCGGATCTGCGCCTGGAACCAGATCGAGGGCAGCGTGAGGCCCAGGTGCGGGTCGTTCGCGACGAGCGCGTGTCCCGACGCGCTGCGCGATCCGTCGACCGCCCAGTTGTTGCTGCCGTTGCTCGCACCGCCGGCTTCGGCGGACGGTAGCGCCGGCGCGCGCTCACCGAACGCTCGCGCCGCTGCCTCGAGCGTCGCGCTCGGCACGTTCGTCAGCGCATCGCCGATCAACAGGCCCGCCTTGCGCGCGCCGAGCACGTGCACCCACGCCAGGCGCGAGAACTCGCGCCCCGCGCTGAACGAGAGCATCTGCGACATCATCACCTGCACGCACAAGCTGTCGCGTGCGCTCCAGGGCTCGGGCTCGACGCGCAGCAGGCGCACGTCGGGCGGCAGGTCGCCGTCGCGCGCGTCGAGCCAGGCGTTCACGCCTTGCGCATAGGCCTCGAGCAACTCGCGGCTCTCCGGCGCCAGCGCGCCGTGCAGCGCCTCGACGGTCTGCGGAAAACGCAGCTCGCGCACGTTCTTGTCGGAGCGCGCCGCGCTCTCGCCGACGATTTCGGCCAGTCGGCCGTTCACGTAGCGACGCAGCAGCTCCATCTGACCCATGCGCTCGTTCGCGTGCAGCCAGCCGAGTGCGCGCGCCGCGTCGAGCAGCGAGTCGGCGCGCAAGTGGGGGACGGCGAAGTCGTCGAAGCGCACGTCGACGCGCGCCGCGAGCCCAGCGACGCGAGCTTCCCCCGAGCGCTGCGCGCGGCCGCCGCCGCGCCACCACACGAACGCCGCGCCCAGCGCCAGCGTCACCACGACCACGATCAGCCCGAGCGAACGGACGAACTTGCGTGCTGTCATCGCGCGCAGCGTAGCTTCTACGCCAGCAAGCGCTCGATGTCGTCGCGCGTCATGTCGCGCAGTGTGGTGGCTTCCCCTTCGAGCAGTTCGGACGCCAGTTCGCGCTTGCGCGCCTGCAGTTCGAGCACGCGCTCCTCGACCGTGTCCTGGCACACGAGCTTGTAGGCGAACACGCTGCGCGTCTGACCGATGCGGTGCGAGCGGCCGATGGCTTGCGCCTCCACCGCGGGGTTCCACCACGGATCGAGGAGGAACACATAGTCGGCTGCGGTGAGGTTGAGGCCGACGCCGCCCGCCTTGAGGCTCAGCAGGAACAGCGAGCAGTTCGGCTCGCTCTGGAAGCGCTGGATCTCCGAGGTGCGCAACTTCGCCGGACTCGCGCCGTCGAGGTACGCGTGCTCCCAGCCGCGCGCGCGCACGCGTTCGCGCACGATGGCGAGGAAGCTCGTGAACTGCGAGAACACCAGCGCCTTGTGCCCGGCTTCGATGACCTCCTCGAGGCTCTCGAACAGGGCCTCGAGCTTGGCTGAGGGCTCGCCGACGCGCGTCGGGTCGATCAAGCCCGGATGGCAAGCCGCCTGGCGCAGTCGCAGCAACGCTTCGAGCACCATGAAGCTGTCGGGCGCCGGGCCGCCGGGCTCGCGCAAGAGCGCGCGCCGATAGTGATCGCGCAACTCGTCGTACTCGCGGCGCGCCTGCGGGTCGAGCTCGCAGTGCAGCGTCTGCTCGGTCTTGGGCGGCAGATCGGTGAGCACCTGTTCCTTGGTGCGGCGCAGCACGAACGGCCGCACGGCCCGCGCGAGCAGCGCGCGCGCGTCGCGCTCGGACTGCGCGTCTCGCTGCGGCGCCGTGAGCTTCTCGAACAGGCTCGAACGCCCGAGCATGCCGGGGTTCAAGAACTCGAACAGCGACCACAGCTCGCCCAGGTGGTTCTCGATCGGCGTGCCGCTCAGCGCGAGCCGGTGCTCGGCGCGCAACAGGCGCGCGGCCTTGGCGGTCAGCGTGTCGGCGTTCTTGATCGCCTGCGCCTCGTCGAGCACCGCGCAATCGAAGTGGGTCTGCGCGAGCACGTCGATGTCGTTGCGCAGCGTGCCGTAGGTCGTCACGACCAGATCGTGCTGGGCGATGAGCTCGCTCGAAGCGCGCCGCGACGCGCCGGTGTAGTCGAGCACGCGCAGGTCCGGCGCGAAGCGCTGAGCCTCGCTGATCCAGTTGTGCGTGAGCGACTTGGGCGCGACCACGAGCGTGGTGGCCGGCTCGCTGCGCCGCGCGCGACGCGCGAGCAGCCACGCGAGCAACTGCACCGTCTTGCCCAGGCCCATGTCGTCGGCGAGGCAGCCGCCGAAGTGCTGGCGCTCGAGGAACGTCAGCCATCCCAGGCCTTCGCGCTGGTAGGGGCGCAGCTCGCCCACGAAGTCGGCGGGCTCTTGAACCGGATCGATCGTGCGGAACTTCGCCAGTCCCGCGAGCTGCTCGTTCAAGCGCAAGTCCGCGTCGGCCGCAGCTTGCTCGGCGAGCAGCGCCTCGACCAGCCAGGCCTGATTCGAGCGGAAGCGCAGGGCGTCGTCCTGCTCGTCGCCGAGCGCGGCGAGAGTCTCGAAGCGCGCCAGCCACTGCTCGGGCAGCACGCCGATCGAGCCGTCGTCGAGTTGGATCGTGCGCTCACGGCGGCGCAGCGCGGCCACCAGGCGCGGGATCGCGGCGCTCGTCGGTCCGAACTCGATCTCGCCGGCGAGTTCGAACCAGTCGATGCCGCTGCGCACGTTCCAGTTGGCGGCGCCCGCGGCGCGATAGCGCGAGCCTTCGCCTTCGACCAGCCAGCCTTCGAGCGCGAGCGCGCGCACGAGCTCGGGCGCGTGTCCGAGCGGCACGAGCACGGCGCCCGGCCGCTCCGAGAGAGCGCGCGCGCCGAAGTCGAACGGGCGACGGAGGAGTTGGGCCTCGAGCTCGGCGTTGCGCGCGATCCAACCGTCGCGGCGCTCGATGAACGGGCGCGGATCGTCGGCCGTGACGTGCGCGTCCTCGTATTCGAACGCGACCTCGCCGGTGAGCTCGACCGCGCCTTCGCGCGCCAGGTCGGGCGCATCGAGCGTGAGGTGCGCGCGCGGCGGCACGTCGTGGCGCGCCGAATCGAAGCTGCCCTCGAGCACGAAGCGCTCTTCGCCGCGCGAGATCTCGCGCAACAACTCGCTGCGGTCCTCGAGCGGCACGCGGAGCGGTCCGTGGTCGACGAGCGAGCGCACCCACGCGACCTCGGCGGCGTTCGCGAGCCGCCCCAGGCGGTCCTCGAACAGGATCCAGCCGTGCGGCAGCACGCCGATCACCGCGGAGAAGCCCTCGCGTTGCGAGCTGCGCGCGAGCCGGCCCGTGACGATCAGTTCGGCGGCGCCGGGCGCCTCCTGGATCGCTCGTTCGACCTCCCAGCGCGGATCGTCGTCGCGGCGCAGCGGGCCGGCGGCTTCGCGGCCGAGCTTGGCCCAGTGCAGCGACCCGCTGTCGGCGACCGCCGGGAGCAGCACGTCGGCGAGGTCGGCGGAGAGCTTGAAGATGCGCGTCGTGGCGAGCGTGCCGTCGTCGCTCTCGAACGGTTCCGCCGCGCGCAGCAGATCGAGCACGCGCCGATCCTGCGGGCGCAGGCGCGAGTCGTCGGGCGTGGCGAGCGGCGCGCACACGGAGAAGCGCGACCACGCCCCGCTCTTGCGCGGCGTGCTGCGGCGCGTCTCGAGCAGCACGCTGTGTTCGTCGGCGCCGCGGTCGAGGCGCACGAAGTAGGCCAGTCGCGCGGCCGCAGGGAGCGGCTCGGGAGTCGCGGCCCGCGCGCGGATCTCCGCCATGCGCGCGCGCCACTCCCCGAGTCGGACGAGCCGTCCGCCGCCGAGCATGTCGCGCTGCGCGCCCTCGACGCGCCAGCCGGCTCGATCGAGGGCGAGGAACACGGCCCACAGGTGCTCGCAACGCGAACCGCGCGCGCCCAGCTCGCAGGTGCAGTTCGAGCTCCACACCAGGCGCGTGTCGGCCTCCAGAGTGGTCTCGTGCAGCCCGTGCTTGTCGCGCACCTTGGCGCGGGCGAAGGTCGGACCCGCGGAGTCGATCTGCGCGCGTCCGGCGTGGAAGGCGTCGTCGCCGCGCACGCGCGAGGACACGTCGAACGAGTTCGCCAGCAACTCGGGCAGACGCGCGAAGGGGGAGGCGGAGCTCATGACGTGCGATGGCGAGCTCTAGCGAACGACGCCAACCCACAACCCGTCGCCGACGGGCACGATCACGCGCTCGAGCCGGGTGCAGCGCGCCATGAGCTCGTTGAACTCGCGCACGTGCGGCACATCGCTGTCGGTGGGCGCGGCGTCGAGGATCTGGCCGAACGCAAAGGCGTTGTCGACGAGCACGAGTCCGCGCGGGCGCACGATCCGCAGCGCCTGCTCGAGGTACTGCGCGTACCCGGCCTTGTCCGCGTCGATGAAGATTGCGTCGATCGAGCGATCGGCCATGCGCGCCAGATGCTCCGCTCCGCGGCCCTCGAGCACTTCCACGCAGGTCGCGACGTCCGAGCGCGCGATCCACGCGCGGGCGAAAGCGGCGTTCTTCGGCGAGAGCTCGATCGTCCGCACCCGGCCGCCAGCGGGCAGGGCGCGGGCCATCACGATCGCGGAGTAGCCCGCCAGCGTCCCGACCTCGACCACCTCGCGCGCACCCGCGGCGCGCAGCAGGACCTGCAGCAGGCGGGCCTCTTCCTCGGCGATCCAGATCGGCGGAAGACCGGCTTCGAGCGCGGCGCGCTTGAGCTCCGCCAGGAACGGGTCCTCCGGGTCGGTGTGCGCGCGGACGTAGTCGAAGTGCGCTTGGGTGACGGCGGTGGAGGAGCTCGACATCGCGGGTTCGCCACGCCCGCAGGGCGAAGCCCAGCAAGGGTAGCGCGGGACGTGCGCCGACTCCCGTTCCAGGTGGCGCGGAGCGCCTCGGCGACGTCGGGGACGCCCCTCCTTCACGTCCGGCGCATGGAGCCTTGATCGCTCCCTCATAAAGACCGTCGACACTCCCGCGATCGAGGCCGCGCGCCCGCTCGTCGTGAACCCCTGTCGCCCTGGTCGCCAGCCTGACTGGCCGCTGACCCGCCTCCCGTGAGCCTGCGCGAACTGGTTTGTCTGGCCGTGGCTGCGTCGTTGACCGCGCCCCTCCGCGGAGCGCTCCAGGAGGCCGGCTCGATCCGCGGCCTGGTGTTCGACGCGGACTTCAACGTCCCGCTTTCGTCCGCCCAGATCCTGGTCGTCGAGACCGGCGCGAAGGCGCTCACGAGCGATCAGGGCAACTACTCGCTGCCCCAGCTCGCGCCCGGCAAGTACACGCTGGTGTTCTCGAAGGACGGCTACGTCCGCCAGGTCCGCACGGACGTGGTGGTCGTCGCCGGCCAGCTCACCGACCTCGACATCTTCCTGGCCGGTGAGTTCACCGACATGGAGGAGTTCGTCGTCGAGGACCTCCTCGCGCTGGACTCCGGTTCGGAAGTAGCGCTCCTCGACCTGCGCCTCGAGAGCCCGGCGTTGCTCGACTCGATCGGCGCCGACCTGATGAGCCGCGCCGGCGCGAGCGATGCGGCCTCCGCGCTGCGCCTGGTGGCCGGCGCAACCGTTCAAGACGGCAAGTACGCGGTCATCCGCGGACTTCCCGACCGCTACGTCAGCTCGCAGCTCAACGGCGTGCGACTGCCGACCGCCGACGAGAACAAGCGCGCGGTCGAGCTCGATCAGTTCCCCTCCGCCGTGATCGAGAGCATCCGCGTCTCGAAGACCTTCACGCCCGATCAGCAGGGCGATGCGTCCGGCGGCGCGGTCGACATCCGACTGCGCGGAGTGCCGCAGGAGAGCGTGATCCAGTTCAGCTCTCAACTGGGCTACAACTCCGAGGCCTTCGGCCGCAACGACTTCCTCTCGTACAAGGGCGGCGGCGTCAACACCTGGGGCAAGGTGAACCGCGACCCGCAGGCCGTGCCCGGGCCGTGGCGCGGATCGGTCGGCGTGAGCGAAACGGACGCGCCGATCGACCACAAGTGGAACCTCGCGATGGGCGGCGCGCGCGAGATCGCCGACGGCGTCAAGCTCGGCGCGTTCGCCACGTTCTTCTACGAGCGCGACAGCTCGTACTTCGACAACGGCGTCCAGGACTCGTGGTGGGTGACCTCGCCCGGCGCCGGCATGTCGCCGGAGACCAATCAAGGCGCGCCGGACCCGGGCGGCGGCGGAGACTTCCGCACGCAGCTCTTCGACATCACGCGCGCCACGCAGTCCGTGCAGTGGGCCGGCATGGGCCTGGTCGGACTCGAGAGCGAGAACCACGCGTTGCGTCTGGCGTTCCTCTACACGCACGTGGCGGAGGACTCGGCCACGCTGGCGACGGACACGCGCTCGAAGGAGTTCTTCTACCCCGGCTACGACCCCACCGATCCGAACAGTCCGGGCTACCTCGATCGGGACGCAGCGCCGTACCTGCGACTCGAAACGCTCCAGTACACCGAGCGCACGGCCAACAGCCTGATCCTGAACGGCGAGCACACGCTGCCGATCACGTCGACGCGCGTCGGCGCCTTCGAGTTCACGGACCTGGTCGTCGACTGGACGCTCTCGACCAGCGAAGCGAGCGTCTATCAGCCCGACAAGCGCATCTTCGGCGGCACGTGGCGCCCCGAGCTCGACCTCGGCGGCGGATTCGTGATCCCCGCGGGATGGACGCCGTACAAGCCGGCGGCGAACTTCACGATCGGCAACTCCCAGCGCATCTGGAAGGAGATCGACGAGCGTTCGGATCAGCTCTCGCTCAACTTGAAGGCGCCGTTCGAGCAGTGGAACGAGCAAACCGGCTACCTGAAGTTCGGCGTGTTCTCCGACCGCGTCGACCGCCGTTTCGATCAGGACACGTTCGCGAACTTCGGTCAGAACAGCTCGTTCGACGGCGACTTCAACGATCCGTGGAGCGCGGTGTTCCCCTCGCAGCTCGAGCCGATCAACGAAGCGCTGACCGACGTCGACTACGACGGCAAGATCGCGCTCGACGCGCTCTACGGGATGAGCGAGCTGCCGCTCAACTCGCAAGTCACTCTGATCGGCGGCGCGCGCTTCGAGTCGACCGGCATCGACATCGTGAACGACCCCGAGGTCGGCGCGCTGTGGTTCCCTCCGGGCGCCACGGATCCCGTGACGCTCGTTCCGGGCGCAGCGGACGTGTCGTTCGAGAAGGACGTGGTCCTGCCGTCGCTCGGACTCAACTACGAGCCGGTCGAGCGTCTGATCTTCCGAGCTGCGTACTCGCAAACGGTCGCGCGCCAGACGTTCAAGGAGCTCACTCCGATCGTCCAGCAGGAGTTCCTCGGCGGTCCGGTGTTCATCGGCAACCCCGACCTCCAAATGGGCCAGGTGCGCAACTACGACTTGCGCGCGGACTGGACTCCGTACGACGGAGGCTTCCTGTCCGTCTCGTGGTTCTACAAGCAGATCGACGATCCGATCGAGTACGTCCAACAGTTCATCGGCTACAACTTCACGACGGCGCGCAATTACCCCGAAGGGCGGATTCGCGGCGCTGAAGTCGAGGTGCGGCAGGACCTCGGATACTTCATCGACGCCGCGGAGGGCTGGTCGATCGGAGCGAACGCGACCTTCATCGACTCGCAGGTCACTCTGCCGCAGGACGAGGCCGACGCCTTCAATCTGCCCAACATCCAGGCGCCGATGCCCACGCGCGACATGACCAACGCGCCGGACAGCCTGCTCAATCTCTACCTGCTGTACGACGTTCCGGACACCGGCACGCAAGCAGGTCTGTTCTACACGCTGCAAGGCGACACGCTCATCGCCGGCGCCACGCAGTCCGTGGGGAACTTCATCCCCAGCATCTACGCCACGCAGTTCGAGACACTGAACTTCAGCGTCTCGCAGCGCCTGGGCAAGTACTTCACCTTGCAGTTCCAGGCCAAGAACCTCACCGATCCCGTGATCGAAGAGGTCTTCCGCTCCAAGTACATCCCGAGCGACGTCACGCGCCGCTCGTTCACTCGCGGCATCGACTTGTCGCTCACGCTCGGCGCGCGCTTCAGCTTCTGAGCGCGCGCTCGCCCCTCGAAAAGGACCTCACCGACATGAAGGCACGAATCGCAGCTCATCGTGGTCGCTTGGCCGCAGGCGCGGCGCTCACTGGCGCTCTCGCCTGTCTGCTGTCTCCCGCGGCGCGCCCGCCCACGCAGGGCGGCGATCTGAAGGGGGCCGACATCCAGGGCGCTCGCGACGTTCTCCAGCAGTGGGTCGAGACGCGCCGGCAGCTCTCGAAGGAGAAGCAGGAGTGGACGCTGGGGCGCGAGCTGCTCCTCAGCCGCATCGAGTTGATCGAGGGCGAGATCCAGTCGGTGCGCACCAAGGTCGAGCAGGTGCAGGCCAGTATCACCGAGTCCGAGAGCAAGCGAACGGAGCTCGAGGCGACGCGCGGAACGCTGCAGGCGACGGCCGATGAGCTCGCGCAGAGCATCGCCGCGCTCGAGGGCCGCACGCGCGCGCTCCTCGCGCGACTGCCCGATCCGCTGCGCGAGAAGCTGCGGCCGATCAGCCAGAGCCTTCCGACGGACTCGGCGGCTGCAGACAAGGGCAAGCTGGGCGAGCGCTTCCTGACGGTCGTGGGCGTGCTGAACGAAGTGAACAAGTTCAACCGCGAGATCCGCGCCGAGAGCGAGATCCGCACGCTGCCGAGCGGCGCGACGCTCGAAGTCACGACCGTGTACCTCGGCCTCGGACAGGCGTACTACGCCAGCGCCGATGGCAGCGAGGTCGGCTTCGGGATGCCCGGCCCCGAGGGCTGGACCTGGTCGTCGGCGAACGAGCACGCCGCCGAGATCGTGCGCGGCCTCGCGATCCTGACTCGCGGCGCAGACGCCGAGTTCGTCAACGTCCCGTTGCAGATCCAGTGAGCGAGGAGCACTGCGCCATGAAGTCACTGAATCTCCGCACTCTCCCGCTCCTGATCGCTCTCGCGCTCGGCGCGACGGCCCAGCAACCTGCCGCGCAGGACCAGGCGGCGTCCCCCGCGTTCGACTCCGCGCGCGCCAGCGTGCAGCAGCAACTCGAGGAAGCCGTCAACGAGCTGAACACGTTCCGCCAAGGCGTGACGGACGAGAAGCTGCCGCTCAACCGCAAGCTCTCGGAGCTCGAGGCCGAACTCAGCCGCGTGCGCGAGGAGTTCAACACGACGGCGCGTCGGCTGGACTCGAGCACCCTGGCGCTCGCCAACCTCAGCGGCGACATCCAGAAGCTGAACGATCAGCAGCGCTACCTCTCGGGCTTGCTCACGGACTACATGCGCAAGTTCGAGGCGAGCGTGCACATCGCCGAACTCGATCGCTTTCAAGAGCCGTTGACCGCCGCGCAGCTCGCGCCGGACAACGCGAACCTCGGACCGCTGGACGTGTTCCGTGCGCAAGTCGGACTCGTGTCGGCCTCGATGGGCCGCCTCGAAGACGCGCTCGGCGGCGTGCGCTTCGAAGGCGCGGCCGTGGACTCGACCGGCGTGGTGCGCCAGGGCGCGTTCGTCCAAGTCGGACCGGTCGTGCTGTTCCGTTCGGCCGACGGACAGGCGGTGGGCACGGTCGAAGAGCGACTGGGCTCGCAGGAGCCGACGATCTTCCCGTTCACCGATCCGCTCGACGTGGCGGACGCCGGGAGCCTGGTCGCGAACCTGCGCGGGCGGATGCCGTTCGACCCGACCATGGGCAACGCGCACAAGATGGAGCAGACCAAGGAGACGCTCACCGAGCACATCCTGAAGGGTGGACCGGTGATGTGGCCGATCCTCGGACTCGCCGCCGCGGCCTTGCTCGTCGCGCTCTACAAGTGGCTGCACCTCGCGCTCCAGCGGACCCCGTCCAAGGCCAAGGTCGCCGAGGTCATCGCCGCGATCTCGCACGGCGATCCCGCGGCGCTGCGTGAGAAGGTCGCTGCGATCAAGGGGCCCGTCGGCCGCATGCTGGCCGTCGGCGTGGAGCACATGCGCGAGCCTCGCGAGCTCATCGAGGAAGCGATGTACGAGACGGTGCTCACGACCAAGCAGCGGCTCAACGGCCTGCTGCCGTTCGTCGCGATCGCTGCGTCGTCCGCGCCGCTGCTCGGACTGCTCGGCACCGTCACGGGCATCATCAACACCTTCAAGCGCATCACGGTCTTCGGCTCGGGCGACGTGAAGTCGCTGTCGGGCGGCATCTCCGAGGCGCTGATCACCACCGAGTGGGGTCTGATCGTCGCGATCCCCGCACTGCTCATCCACGCGTTCCTCTCGCGCAAGGCGCGCAGCATCGTCGGCGGCATGGAGGCGACGGCGGTGAGCTTCGTCAACGAGATCGGCCGCAATCAGATCGAGCGCACGCCTCCGCACCGCCCGGCGCCGGAGCGCAAGCCCGTCCCGGCCAAGGTGTGAGCCCGCAGGTCGCGAGCACGCCATGGAAACGATCGTCCAACGTCTGAGCGAGCTGTGGGAGCGCGCCGTTCCGATCTGGATGGCTGGCGGTTGGGCCATGCCTCCGATCGCGATCATCGCGTTCGCGATGTTCGGCATGGGCGCCCACATCCTGCTCAACCTGCGCTACTCGGGCTTCATGCAGGCGCCGGAGTCCATCTGGCGCAAGTGGCTGGATCAGCCGCAGGCGGCGCGCGGTCCGATCGGCGCGCTGATCGAGCGCACGCTGCGCTCGCGGAGTCTCGACGAGGCCTCGCAAGCGTTCGAGGAAGTCCGCAGCGCACAGACCGGCGCGTTCGAGCGCGACCTGCGCGTGATGAAGATCTGCGTCAGCGCCGCGCCGCTCGTCGGCTTGCTCGGCACCGTCACCGGCATGCTCTCCACGTTCGAAGCGCTCGCCTCGGGTTCGGGCGGCGACAAGACCATGGGGCTGATCGCCGCGGGCATCTCCGAGGCGCTGATCACGACCGAGACCGGTCTGGTGATCGCGCTGCCGGGCCTGTTCTTCCAGTACTACCTCAGCCGTCAATTCGAGCGCTACAAGGCGTATCTCGCGCACGTCGAGACCGTCTGCAGCGTCGAGGTCTACCACAAGCTCAAGGGCGGCGCGGCCGCCGCGTAGGAGGCTCGACATGGGACGATTGCGCGACGCGGGACACGACGAGGAGAGCGAGCCGGGGGTCGACATGTCCCCGCTGATGGACTGCGTGTTCATCCTGCTGATCTTCTTCATCGTCACGACCACCTTCGTGGAGGAGAGCGGCGTCGAAGTCGACAAGCCGCAGGCTGCTTCGGCGGCGAGCCTCGAGAAGACGAGCATCCTCATTGCGCTCACCGCCAATGGCGAAGTCGTCTACGGCGGCAAGGACATCGGCATCGGGGGCGTGCAGTCGCTCGTGCGCCGCATGGTTCAGAAGGAGCAGGTGCCCGTGATCATCCAGGCCGACAGCGCTGCGCAGTCGGGCCAGCTCGTGCGCGTGATCGACGAAGCGAAGTTGGGCGGCGCCGAGAAGGTGAGCATCGCCACCGCGATGGGGCGCGGCTGAGCGCGCGAAGCTCGAGGCGATCGTCATGTCCACGCACCTCCCGATCCTGGATCGACTGCTGCACGCCGCGCTGGTCACGCTCGGCGGCGGAGTGTTGACGGTCGGCTTCTTCCTCGTGCTGCCGCTGATCGAAGCCGTCACGCAGCCGGGCGCGGGCGACATGCTCGTGCGCGCGGCGGACACGGCGGAGCTGCCTCCGCCTCCGGACGTGCCCGAGCTCGAAGAGCCCGAAGAGGAGCCCGAGCCGGAGGAGAAGCCGCCCGAACTCGCCGAGGACGAGGCGCCGCCGATGGACCTCTCGTCGCTGGAGCTCGCGCTCAATCCCGGCGGCGGCGGAGACGGCTTCGGCGCGGCGGAACTCTCGATCAAGTTGCCCGGCGTCGCGTCGGGCGGAGAAGCCGTGGTCGACGAGATGTTCAGCGCGGACGACCTCGACCAGAAGCCGCGCGTGATCCACCAGCCCGCGCCGCTGCTCGACGCCAAGTTGCGCAAGCACACGCCGGGAACGGTCTACGTGATCTTCGTCGTCGACCCCAGCGGCCGCGTCGAGAGTCCGTTGGTGCAGAAGAGCACGGACCCGGCGCTCGACCGGCCCGCCGTGAACGCGGTCAAGCAATGGAAGTTCGAGCCCGGCAAGCGCAAGGGCAAGGCCGTGCGCTTCCGGATGCGTGTGCCGATCACTTTCCCCGAGAGCTGATTCCCATGACGAACCGACTCACTCCCACGATCGCGCTCTGCGGGCTCCTGTTGGCTGGCTGCGCGTCCAACGCTGCGGACGAAGCGAAGCCCCAACGGCCCGTGCGCATCGCGCCGGACTTCGACGAACCGGCGGTCTCGAGCGGAGAGGCGCCGTCCTCGCCGCTGCCGTCCGAGGACGACGCGAGCTGGCGCAGCGCGATCGAGGCTTTCCAGCGCAACATGCGCGTCGAGTCCAGCGCCGAGCCGACCCTCGTGCGCATCGACGAGTCGGACAGCTCGTTCTGGCGCGACCCGGACTTCCGCCGTCGCTTCAACGAGAGCTACATCGCCGAGACCGACGTGGAGCCCGCGGTCAACCTGATCGAGCGGGAGTTCATCCAGCAGGTCTACGAACTGGTGTCGAACGATCGCCAGCCCGAAGCCATCGCGTTGCTCGAGGCGAACCGCGGTCCGGCCGCGAGCGCCGCGCTCGACATGCACGTGGGCAACCTGCGCTTCGGGCAGGAAGAGCTGGAGCAAGCGGCTGCGGCGTACGAAGTCGCCGTGACCAAGCACCCCAAGTTCCGCCGCGCCTGGTCGGCGCTGGGCCAGACCTACTTCCGCCTGAAGAACTTCCCCGGCGCCATCCGCGCGCTCACTCGCGCGATCGAGAACGGCGCGAGCAACTCGCTCAACTTCGGACTGCTGGGCTTCTGCTACCTCGCGAGCGAGAACAGCCTCGCGGCCGAGTCCGCCTATCGCATGGCGATCCTGCTGGACCCGCAGACCGACGACTGGAAGACCGGTCTCGTGCGCTGCTTCGCCAAGCAGCGTCGTCACGCCGACGTCGTCGCCATGTGCGGCGAGATGCTCGCCGTCGCTCCCGAGCGCGTCGAGCTGTGGGAGATGCAGGCGCGCGCTTACTTCCAGATGGACGAGCCGATGCGCGCTGCGGAGAACTACGAGGTGCTCGACCGCATGGGCAAGCTCTCCGCCGCCAATCTGATCAACCTCGGCGACATCTACGTCAGCCAGGAGCTGTTCGACATCGCCGTCTCGACCTACCTGCGCGGCCTGGACAAGGATTCCGCGCTGGCGCCGGATCGAGCGATCCGCGCGGCGCGCGTGGTGTTCAACCGCGGCGCGCGCGACGAATCGCGCGCTCTGGTGGACGGCATCGAGAAGGCGCGACCGGAGCTCGCGACCGAACAACGCAAGGAAGTCCTGCGCCTGCGTGCGCGCTTGTCGGTGGCGGAAGGCGCGACGGACGAGCAGGCGCGCGCCCTCGAAGAGATCGTCGCGCTCGATCCGCTCGACGGCGAGGCGCTGATCCTCCTGGGCCAGCACGCCGCGCGCGGCGGCGACATCGAAAAGGCCGTGCTGCTCTACGAGCGCGCAGCGGGGATCGACGCGTTCGAGGCGGACGCCAAGCGCAGCCACGGACAGTTGCTGGTCGGACAGGGGCGTCACTCCGAAGCCCTCGTGCTGCTGCGGCGAGCTCACACGCTCAAGCCGAGCGAGAACCTCGCCAAGTACGTCGAAGCGATCGAGCGACTGAGCCAGGGCAAGGGGCAGTAGACGCCGTGATGGACGGGCGATTCACCCCGTCTTCACGGCATCCATAAAGAGCACGCCTAACCTCCCGCGCTGTCGCTGGGGGGCGCAAGAACGGCGAGAGCGGCTCACCGTAGATCCCCCAGTGGCGACCGTCCTGCTCAGGAGTTTCACCCCGTGCGTAGCTTGAAGTCCTCCATCGCCATCTCACTGGCCGCCGCCGGCATCTGCGGCGTCGCCTCGGCGCAGTGGGTCGAGTGCCCCCCCGGCACTGGCGCCTGCAACATCGACCTGAACATCACCACCTCGGTCACGCTCTACGCGAGCAACACGTACAACCTGGTCGGTCAGATCTACGTGACCAACGGCGCCACGCTGACCATTCAGCCCGGCACGGTCATCGCCAACACCACCAACGCCGGCGGAAGCCTCGCGGTCACCCGCGGCTCGAAGATCATCGCGGCGGGCACCGCCGATCAGCCGATCATCTTCACCTCGACGGCCGACGTCGCGACCTGGGTCGGCGGCAACCCCAAGACGGGTAGCTGGCGCGCTGCTTCGAGCGAGTGGGGCAACCTGACCCTCATGGGTCGCGCCTACATCTCCGAAGACGTCGTGGCGACGAACACGCCGACGCCCAACGCCGCCAACGTCGCGACGATGGAAGGCCTCACCACGGGCCCGGCGTTCGACCAGTACGGCGGCGGCAACGACGACGACGACAGCGGTTCGCTCTCGTACTGCTCGTTCCGCTACACCGGCAAGGTCGTGCTGCTCAACAACGAGCTGAACGGCCTCTCGCTCGGCGGCATCGGCCGTGAGACGGACATCGACCACATCGACATCCAGAACAACGTCGACGACGGCGTCGAGATCTGGGGCGGCACGGTCAACCTCAAGTACGTCAACATCTGGGACATCGGCGACGACAGCTTCGACGTCGACCAGGGTTGGCGCGGCAAGGCGCAGTTCGTGAACATCGTGCAGGGCTACAGCACGGCCGCCGGACAGGGCTCGGGCGTCGGCGACAACATCTTCGAGACGGACGGCGCCGAGCAGTGCTGGTACCAGCCCGTCACGACGGCCACGCTCTACAACGTGACGGCGATCGGCCAGCCCGCGACGGGCTCGGGCGACCACGGCATGGCGTTCCGCGACAACGCGCGCGTCCAGTACCGCAACGCGATCTTCATGGACCTGGGCGATCGCCTGGTGTCGTTCGACAACATCGACGGCGACGGCGGCCTGGGCTACGGCTGCGTGTCGAGCGCCGCGACGGGTTCGGTCCCCACGCTCTCGTGGGCCGCGACCTGGACCACCGACTGGAACGCCGTCCCGGCCTACGCTCCGAGCGACGCCGTCCCGGCGATCCCCAACTTCTACTCGGCCCAGAGCTCGGGCAAGCTGAGCGAAGTGAAGGACTCGGTGTTCTTCAACAACAACAGCGGCGCGGCTTACACCGAAGCGATCGCGCGCGGTGTGCTCGGCGCGGGCGCCACGCCGGCCAACGGCAACCTGGTCGCCGCGGTGTCGCCGATCACCTCGATCACGCGCAATCCGATCCAGATCATCTCGGGCTTCGCGATGCAGCGCGTGCTCAGCCTCGATCCTCGCCCGGCGAATGACGCGCTCGGCCCGGTTCCGGCTGCGCCCGCCGACGGCTTCTTCACGCCGGTCACGTACCGCGGCGCGTTCGAGCCCAACACGATCCCGTGGATCTGCGGCTGGACCGCGGCCTCGGCTTACGGTCGCGTCGTGATCCCCGCTCCGGTGAGCTACTGCACCGCGGGCACGACCACGAACGGCTGCAACGCGACGATCACCGGTGTCGGCACGGCGAGCGCTTCGAGCGGCAGCGGCTTCACGCTGACCGTCTCGAGCGTCGAAGGTCAGAAGCAAGGCCTGATCTTCTACAGCGTCACGGGTCGCGCTGCGGCGCCGTGGGGCCTGGGCAGCACCTCGTTCCTGTGCGTCAAGGCGCCGACGCAGCGTCTGTCGGCCCAGAACACGGGCGGCACGTTCGGCCAGTGCGACGGCACGCTCGCTCGCGACTGGAACGCCTACATCGCCGCGAACCCCGGCACGCTCGGCCAGCCCTTCATGGGCTGCGAAGTGGTCCAGGCGCAGGCCTGGTTCCGCGATCCGCCGGCGCCGAAGACGACCAACCTCTCGAACGGGGTGGAGTTCTACGTCGCGCCGTGATCTCGACCCTGCTCGAGACCTGATCGGCTGAATGCCTGCCCCGCGACCGTCACACCGACGGCCGCGGGGCTTCGTTCTCTCTGTCCACCGCCTCTCGGAATCCTGCGATGTTGCGCCCGTCTCTCTGGCTCACTTGTCTTCGACCTGAACTCGCTGCGCTGATGGCGGCGGCGTGCGCCGCGGGCGGTTGGGCGCTCGCGCAGGAAGCTGTCGACGCCGCCGCGTCGCCGCAACTCGAGGCTCGCGCGCAGGGCGCGGAATCGACCTCCGAGAGCGCGACCGCCGCGCCGCGCGACGCCGAACTCGCGCCGTACCGCGCCGAGTTGCTCGAACTCGCGTTCGACACCGCCAGCTCGATGCCGCTCGAGCCGCACGTCAAGTCGCGCTCGCTGTCGCAGGAGAACGTGCTGTTGGCGTGCCTGGAACTCGACCAAGGCGCGCGAGCGGCCGCCTTCGCCGAGAAGATCGAGAACTGGCGGCGTGGAACGGCCTACGCCGAGCTCGCGCTCCACTGCATTCGCAAGGGCGAGCGCGGAGAGCACGTCGACGGCTTCCTGGAGCGCGCGCACGTCGCTTCCGAGGCGCCCGAGGAGGAGATCGGACAGTCGTGGAGGCGTGATCGCATCCGCGCCAAGATCGCGCAGGCCTACGGACTGCTCGGCCGCACCGCGGAGTCGATGATGTTCCGCGCCGAGCTCGAGAACGCGGAGGCGCTGCGCTTGTCGGCGCTCGAGTCCGAGCGCGTGAGCGACGAGCAGTTCGACGCGCTGATCGAGACGCTCGATCAGGCGGCGCGCATCGGCGACTTCGACATGATCCGCTACACGCTGGACGCCAGCGTCGCGCTGTACAAGCGCTTCTACCCGAACGAGAAGCGACGCGCGAAGATCGAGGAACGCGCGCAGGAGTACTGGCGCAGCGCCCCGTTCGGACTGCGCATCGACGTGCTGCTGGGCTTCGCGGAAGCGGCCCACGCGCACGACGCCAAGGAACACGCCGCCGAGTTGCTCTCCCAGACGCGCGAGCAGATCGCCTCGGCGCGCTGGCTCGCGGCGGACTACTCGCGGGTCATGAAGCGCATGTCGCGGACCTATCGCGATGTGGGTGAGCGCGCCAAGGCCGTCGAGTGCGTGCAGTCGGCCCTCGAGAAGTTCGAGGCCGAGCGCGCCGAGATCCAGAACTTCGAACGCGCCGCCGCGCTGCGCCCGATCGCCGAAGCGCAGGCTGCGCTCAACCAGATGGAGCTCGCGCTGGCCACGTACCGCCGCGCTGTCGAGGACGGCGCCGAGAACCCCAACGCCCGTTGTCGCGCCGAGGACCTCGCGGCGACGGCCAGCTCGATGGCGCTCGCCGGGGTCGAGCCCGACGCCGAGTTGAAGGCGCGGCTCGTCGCGATCCGCGCGGGACTCAAAGCTCCCTGGTGAGCGAGCTCCGGCGCGCTCGGCGTCGGCCGGCGCTACGCTTCGCCACGGCGCGATACGTGCGCGCCGCCCGATGAAGCGACTGTTCCTGTTGCTGTTGGCCGTCGTCGCGGCCGTTCTCGGCTACCGCGCCGCGCGTCACGCGCTCGCCTCCGAGCCGACCAAGATCGCCTGGATGATCGACGGCATGTGCGAAGGCTTCGCGGCCACGCGCATGAACCCGATCATGGCCGGCCTCGCGCAGGACTGGTTCGACGAGGCCCTGGGCGTCGATCGCGAGCTGGTGCGCGCCGGCGCGGCGCACCTGTTCTTCGAGCAGCGCAGCGACGGAGGCCGCGGCTTTCCGTACCGCGTGAGCTGGCGCAGCGAGAAGGGGCCGACGGTCGACGAGAGCGGCGAGGAGAAGACCGCCCAGATGCAGCTCGAGTTCGAGTTCTACCGGCGCGAGGCCGACGACGAGCGGCTGGTCTGGCGCGCCCGGGTCGACGCGCAGTTGCGCAAGCGCGACGGCGATTGGCGCTTCTTCCGCACGCGGACGGAGACCCTCGAAGGCCGCATGCTGCGCTGAACGGCGGCGCTCAGCGGATGCCCAGGCGCTCGACCGCGAGGTCGACGATCTCGTTCACGAGCTGGACGTGGCTCAGTCCGCTGGCGCGCGCGGCCATGGCGAGCTCACTGTCCTGCTCGAGGTAGCACGAGGCGTTGACCTCGAGGACGTGGATCTCGCCGGTGTCGGTCACGCGCATGTCCACGCGGCCGTAGTCGCGCACGCGCAGCGCGCGGTAGGCGCTCAACGCCACGCGCTGAACCTTGGCGCGCAGCTCGTCCGGCAGCTCGGCCAGCACGGTCTTCGTGCCCTTGTACTCGGCGCTGCGCTTATTCCACTTGGCCTTGCCGGTCATGATCCGCGGCGCGCCCTCGGGCAGGCCCGTGAAGTCGACCTCGATCGGCGGCAGAGCGATCGGCTGAGCGTTCCCGAGCACGCCCACGTACAGCTCGCGGCCGTCGACGTACTCCTCGACCAGCGCCGCGTCGTTGATCTTGTCGTGGATGGCGAGGATCCGCTTCATCATGTCGCGGATGTTGCTGACCAGCGCGTTGGCCTCGATGCCGATGGACGCGTCCTGGCGCAGCGGCTTGACGAACAGCGGCATGCGCAGGTTGCCGCCGGTCTCCATCTCGCTGTCCTGCGAGAAGACCCCGAAGTCGGGATAGCGGATGTTGTCGAAGGCCAGCAGCTTCTTGGTGATGGCCTTGTCCTGCTGGAGATAGAACTCGCCCGGCCCGCCGCCGGTGTAGCGCAGTCCGAGCAGGTCGAGCACCGCGACGACTCCCACGGCGCCGTAGAGCACGGGGCCGAAGCTCTCGCACAGATTGAAGACCAGCTCCGGCGCCGCCTGTTCGAGGTCGTCCACCAGACGCCGCAGGTCCGGGCGGACGGTCGTGATCGTGGCCTCGTGGCCGCCTTCCACCAGCGCCCGGGCGACCTGATCGCCGACCACGTCGTAGGCCGGGGGATCGCTGGAGTACTCGTCGATGAGGATCGTGATGCGCATGCCCGGCGCGCGCGCCGCGCGGATGGGGATGGCGCAATGTAGCGCGCGCTCGTGAGCTTGTCGCAGGCTCGTGGCGGCGCCGCAGCGATCGCGCGCGGAGAGTTGTGCGTCGCTCGCAGCGTCGGCATCGTGATCGCGCTGACTCCGAGTTCGCCACGCTGCCCACGCGGCGCGAGCTCGCGAGGAGCGCCGAACCCATGGCCCTGCGCATCTTCCAGTCGATCCTCGGGAGCGGTCGCGGAGCGCGCGAGCCGAACGGCGCGAGCTCGCTGCGCTACGTGCGCGAGCCCGGCACGCTGGTGGGGGACAACCACGCGCGACTGCTGCGGCGCGGAGAACAGGCGTTTCCCGCGATGCTCGAGGCCATCGCGAGCGCGCGCCGCTGCGTCCACCTGGAGACCTACATCATCCGCTCGGACGCGACGGGCCGGCGCTTTCAGGAGGCGCTGATCGAGCGCGCGCGCCGCGGGGTCGCGGTGCGGCTCATGTACGACTCGGTGGGCTCGTTCGGACTGGTCACGGAGGAGTTCCTCAGCGAGCTGGCGGCCGAGGGCGTCGAGATCGTCGAGTACAACCCGGTGACGCCGTGGCGGCACGAGCTGGTCGAGCGCCTGCGCCGCGTGCGCGACGCCGCCGCGCGACGCCTGGGCCGCCCTGCGCACCCGCGGCGCATGCTGCGCGAGCCCGGCCACTGGAGCTTCAACCGCCGCAACCACCACAAGATCCTGGTCGTCGACGACGAGGTCGCGTTCACCGGCGGCATCAACATCGGCGACGAGTACGCGCCCGCGCCCGAGGGCGGGGACTGGCACGACCTCCACGTGCGCGTCGAAGGCGCCGTCGCCCGGGGGCTGGCGCGCATCTTCCACCGCTCGTGGATCGAGGCCGGGGGCTCGCTCTTCCCTCAGCCGCTCGCTCCGACGCCGAACGCGACGCGCCGGCCGATGCTGGCGCACACCTGCGACAACATGGGGCTGCGCGACCGCTCGCGCATGCACGGCGCGTACCGGCACGCGATCCGCCACGCGCGCGAGCGCGTGAGCATCATGAACGCGTACTTCATCCCCGATCAGCTCCTGCGCTGGGCGCTGGCGCGCGCCGCTCGCAACCACGTGAGCGTGCGCGTGATCGTTCCGGCCCGCTCGGACGTGCTGCTCGTGCACCACGCCAGTCGCTACCTGTTCGGCCGCCTGCTGCGGGCCGGCGTGCGGATCTTCGAGTACGAGGGCCGGATGATGCACGCCAAGGCCGGCGTGGTCGACGGCGAGTGGTCGACGATCGGCAGCTTCAACCTCGACCGACGTTCGATGTTCCACAACCTCGAGGCGGGCGTGGTCGTCCTCGACACGGGCTTCGCCAGTGAGCTCGAACGCGAGTTCGAGAGCACGCTGTCGAACTGCCGCGAAGTGCTGCTCCCGCTCTGGCGTCGCCGCCCCCTGTCGGCGCGCGTGCTGGAGTGGTTCGCCCACCTGTTTGCGTATTGGCTGTGACCGGCGCTCGCTAGCATCGGGCGCAACCCCAATTCCCCCGAGCTCCCATGAACTCCACTGCCCTCTTGTGTGTGCTCCCGTTCCTCGCGTTCGCGCCGGAGGCCTCCGCCCAACGGAAGATCCCGGTGCTGATCGTCAGCGGCGCCAACAACCACGACTGGCAATGGACCAGCCCGTCGCTCGAGCGCATGCTCGAGAAGTCGGGGCGCTTCGAGGCGGAGATCACGTACGAGCCCGCCAAGACGCTCGGCGATCGCGGTGAGCTCGCGCGCTATCGCGCCATCGTGCTCGACTACAACGGACCGCGCTGGGGCGAGCCCGCCGAGTCGAACTTCCTCGCGGCGGTGCAGGGCGGTGTCGGCGTGGCGGTGATCCACGCGGCCAACAACGCCTTCCCGGGCTGGAGCGAGTACGAGCTGCTGGTCGGCGACTGCTGGCGCGACGGGACCGGTCACGGCTCGTTCCATCCCTTCGACCTGAAGGTCGTCGACGCGGCGCACCCGATCACGCGCGGACTGGGCGAGTTCCGCGCGCACCCCGACGAGCTCTACCACAAGCTCGTGCGCACTCCGGGCGCGCAGCATCGCGCCATCGCGACCGCCTTCTCCTCGCAGGAGTCGGGCGGGACGGGCCGCGACGAGCCGATGGTGCTGGTGGCGAACTACGGCGCGGGGCGCGTGTTCCACACGCCGCTCGGGCACGTCTGGCCGGGCTCTCCCGCGCAGCGCGCGAGCCACGATGATCCGCAGTTCCAGCGGCTGGTGACGCGCGGTGTCGAATGGGCCGCCACCGGCGACGTGAGCGAGGAACGCGCCGCCGTCGACGCGAGCTTCGGCGCCGAGGACGGCTGGATCTCGCTCTTCGACGGCAAGTCGACCAACGGCTGGCGCGCCTACGGCCAGAAGGGCTTCCCGGCGACCGGCTGGGTCGTCGAGGACGGAGCGCTGGTGTGCAAGTCGGGCGGCGGCGACCTGATCAGCGCCGAGCAGTTCGACGACTTCGAGCTCGAGTTCGAATGGCGCGTGACCGCCAAGGCCAACAGCGGAGTGATGTACCGCGTGGTCGAGACCGCCAACCCCACCTGGCACTCGGGGCCGGAGTACCAGGTGCTCGACAACGCCTACTTCGGCGAGAAGCCCGACTGGAAGCACGCCGCCGGCGCGCTGTACGACATCTGCCCCGCGGACGCGCGCGTGCTCCCGCTCAAGGTCGGAGACTTCAACAAGGGCCGCATCGTCGTGCAGGGCGCCAAGGTCGCGCACTTCCTCAACGGCCGGCTGGTCGCGCAGTGCGACTTCGAGTCCCCGGAGGGCAAGGTCGCGCTCGCCGCGAGCAAGTTCGCGCAGATGCCCGACTTCATGAAGCACGCGCGCGGCCACATCGCGCTGCAAGACCACGGCGACGAGGTCGCGTACCGCAACATCCGCGTGCGCCCCACGCCCAAGCCGGTCGCGCTGTTCAACGGCCGCAACCTCGAGGGCTGGACGTTCCACCTCTCGGGCGGCGGCGATCCGGCCAAGACCTGGTCGGTGAGCCCCGACGGCCACCTGGTCTGCACGGGCAAGCCCGCCGGCTACATCCGCACCAGCGCCGACTACGTCAACTACGTGCTCGAGTTCGACTGGCGCTGGAATCCCGCCGGCGACGGCAACCGCAACAGCGGCGTGCTGCTGCGCATGATCGGCGAGGACAAGGTGTGGCCCAAGAGCCTCGAAGCGCAGCTCCAGAACGGCTCCGCGGGCGACTTCTGGATCATCGACGAGTTCCCGTGCAAGACCGATCCCAAGCGCACGTCGGGTCGCAACTGCAAGCGCCTCGAGATGGACAACGTCGAGAAGCCGCTGGGCGAGTGGAACCACTACCGCATCACCGTCGAGCACGGCGCCGTCAGCCTCGAGGTCAACGGTCTGGTCGTGAACGCCGCGACCGATGTGCTCGAGACGCCCGGCAAGATCTGTCTGCAGTCCGAGGGCGCCGAGATCCACTTCCGCAACATCACGTTGCTCCCGCTGAAGTAGCTCTGGCGAGTGCGAGGCGCGTCGAACACGCGCCTCGCTCAGACGTTCGCAGCGACTCTGGGGCCAGGGACCGGGCCAGGACCAGCGCGCTGTCGCCAGGTGGCGCGCGCGAGGAGCGCGAGCGCGACGGCTGCGCCGAGCGCGGCGATCGCCACGCCGATGGACCAGCTCCGCGGGGCGTACTCGAGCACGATCTCGTGTCGCCCCGCGGGCGCGGGCACGGCGCTGAACGCGAAGTTGGCTCGTGCGAGCTCCGCCGGACGCCCGTCGACGGTGGCGCGCCATCCCGGGTACCACGGGATCGTCGTCACCAGTTGCGAATCGTGCGAGCTGTGCGTCGCGAGCCGCACGCGGCCGGGCAGTCGCTCGAGCACCTCGACACGCGCGTTCACGGGCGCCGTCGGGCTCGCGCGTGATGCGCTCGCGCCCTCGGGGCCGAGGACGACTTCGCTCAGCGCGTCGAAACCTCGCGCGGTGACGAGTTCGAAGGCCTGTTCGGTGTCCCGCGCCGTGCGCGAGGCGCCGACGATCCAGTAGCGCCCTTGCGAGCGGGTGTACTCGAACAGCTCGAACTCGCCGACCTGGCCGTGGGGTCGCAGGATCAGGCTCCGTCCTTCGCGCGCTGCGGTCCACGGCGAATCGGCGCCGCTCTCCGCAGCATCCAGCCTCACCATGAGCCAACTCACGCCGAAGAGGCTGAGCGCAGTGCTGCTCGCCTGTCGCGCCTGACGCCAGCCGTCCTCCGGGCGGTAGAGGCGCCGGTACAGCCGCAGGTAGTCGTGGACGTCGAGCGCGTCGTAGCACGCCAGTTGCTCGATGCCCCAGTACGCATTCGAGGCGGCCAGGATGCCGCGCTCGCCGACGATCACCAGCCGCCCGCCGTCGAGCTTGCGAATCAAGTGCTCGAGCTGCGGCGGTCGCGGAAACACGACGCTGTCGGGGCAGGCGCTGTTGTAGGGCCGCATCAGTTCACTCGTCTGCACGAGCTGCACGAGCGCGATCACGACACACGAGGGCGTCCGAACGTTCGACTTCGCAGAGGCGAGCGCCAGCGCGAAGGCTGCGCTGCCCAGTGCGAAGCTGGCCGCAACCCACAGCACGTGCGCGCGGGCGGCATCGACGGCTGCGGGCGCGGCGCCCAAACGCACGGCTGCGTCGCGCGAGAACTGCAGCGCGCTCGGCGTGAACACGGCCAGCGCGAGCGCCGCGCTCACGACGACGGCGACAGCGGCGCGAGGCGAAGGCCGCGAAGCTCGCCAGAGGCTGTCGATCGCGAACGCCGCGCAGACGGCGACCGAGAGCGCCCACGGCGCCTGGCTGACGGGAATGGGCAGTTGGCGAAGGAGGGGAATCGACGCCGCGAGCTGCGCCGCGCCGAACACGTCGTGAGCCCACACGAGCCAACCCGCAGCGATGAGCACGAACACGCGTACGCGCGCATCCCGCGCGACGCGCACCACGCCCGCGAGCGCCAGCAACAGAGTCGACGCGCCCACGTAGCCGAGCGTCGCGGCCTCGTAGTTGGGCGGCGGCTGCCCGGGGCCGAACGCGTTCTGCGTGGCCGGGTTGCCCAACAGGTCGGGGAAGAAGTAGCGCGGCCAAGACGCCAGATCGAGCACGACCGGACCGTCGTCGATGCGCTCGACCACGGTCCCGCTTCGCGGCAGGTACTCGAAGAAGGTCGCCAACTGCGGAGCGCCGAGCGCAGCGGCGAGCAACGCGCCTCCGATCAGGCTGGCTGCGGTGACGCCGACGCGCCCAGGCGCGCGCGGCGCGGAGCGATGACGCCACGCGATCGCGCCGAGTCGTCCGAGCGCGTAGAGCGCGATCGTGATGCCCGCGAAGCCGAGTGTCTCGGGCTGACCCGAGTACACGGCGGCGGCCAGAGTCGCGACGAGCGTGATCCACGCCGCGCGCGCGGGACTCAGCTTGTGACCCGCGCACTCCGCATCGAGCGCGCGCGCGATCGTCTCGACCGCAGCGAGTTGGAACGGCAGCCACGCGATCACCGCCGTGTGCGGATAAGCGAGCAGCAGCGTGTTGTGTCCGCAGTACGCGAACGCTGCGCCGCCGAACCACGCGGCCCATGGGCTCAGCCGCAGTCGCCGCAGGAACACGAACGTCCCGAACGAGATGAGGAACAGCTTGGCGGCTGCGCTCGCGAGCAGCGCGAGCTTCAAGCTCAACACGTAGTACGGGACGCTGAACGGCGAGAAGACCGCTGACTGGTAGTTCGCCAAGTGCGGCTGTCCGCAACCGTTGAACGGATTCCACAGCGGAATGCGCCCCGCGAAGAGTTCGTTGCGACTGAACTCGAACCACGGCAGGAACTGCGTCACCGGGTCGGTGAGCAGCGTGTTGCGCACGACGTAGCCCGGCTCGAACGCGGTCGGACTCAAGTACTGCGTGACGTCTGCTGTCGTGTAGCTGTGAGTCGCGAAGTTCAGCAGAGCTTCACGTAGGAACAGCGCGATCAAAAGCACGAACCACGCCGAGGCGATCAGTTCGCAGCGGCGTTTCCGCAACCATACGGCCACGGGTTGCGACGGGCGGGCCTGGGGGAGGGGGATGCCCAATCGTGCGCAAGGCGCGTATTCATCATGCCGTCGCGCCTGAAAGGCGGAAGGCCCCTTCGGCTCCGCGCCAGGCGGAGTTGGCTGCGCTCGAGCTCGAACTCGTGCTCGGCGCCGGCGCCGACTGGAGCGGCTGAGTCCTCAGGCGTGGAGTTTGCTCCGAGAGCAAAGCGCGCGCCGCCGTAGCTCTCAGCGCGGCATTCGGCCGCGC
>CALKYE010000161.1 GCA_938003765.1 uncultured Planctomycetia bacterium | reverse complement strand
TTTCCTTGAGCTTCTGCTCGAGCGTCTCGAGCATCGGCTTGAGCTCCGACAGCACCGACCAGGCCTCGACCACGTGGTTGGAGTGAGCCGCGAGCTTCGCGCGGTGGAGCGTGAGCTCCGCGCGGGCTTGCTCCAGTTCGCGCGTCAGCGACTGCACGCGCTCGGCCGTCTTGGCCTGCTCGCTCGCGTGCTGCTGTCGCAGCGCTTCGAGCTGCGACTGCGCGTGCTCGGCGGCCGCGCTGAGCGTCCGCACCTGTTCGGCGCTCTTGGCCTGATCGGCCGCGTGCGCGTCGCGCAGTCCGCGCAGCTCGCCCTCGGCGTCCTCGGCGCGGGCCTGCGCCGACTTCGCCTGGCCTTCCAGCTTGGTGAGCGCTTCATCGAAGCGGGCCTGCTGCTGCTGCGACTGCGCGCGAGCGGCGGTGAGCTCGCTCTCGAGCTCCGCGATGCGGGCTGTGTTCGCCTCGACCGACTTCTGCGCGCTCACGGCCTGCGTGCGCAACTCGTCCAGCGTGCTGCGCGCCTTGGTCAGGTCAGCGGTGTAGACCTCGCAGCGCTGCGTGGCCTGCGCGAGTTCCTTCTTGGCCGACTCGAGCTCCTTCGAAGCGCCGTCGTTCGAGGCGCGCAGCGTGTCGAGCTGCGACTTCGCGCTCGCCAGCTCCTGCTGCGCCTTGCTCGCCTGCGCCTTCGACTCGGCGGCGCGCGCGGTCTCCTTGGCCAGCATCTGCTTGGCGCCCGCGAACTCGCCCTCGAGCTCGAGGATGCGCAGCTTGCTCTCTCCGACTTCGCTGTCGCGCGCGGCGATCACTTCGCCGAGCTGCTGGACGCGTTCCTCGAGCGGCGCGAGCTGCTCGATGCGGCTCTGCAGTTCCTGCTGACGCTGCGCGGCTTCGTCGAGCGCCTTCTGGCGTCCGTCGATCGCCAGCGCCAGGTCACGGCGCGCGGCCTCGAGGAGCGAGCCCAGGGGCTCGAGCTCGCTGACCCGCGTCTGCAGCCGCTCGACCTTGGCGTGCGAGGCCTGCTCGAACTCCGCCGCGTTGGCGACGGCCGTCTCGTACCGCTGACGCAGCGATCCGAGCTCGTGTTCCAACTTGTCCTTGGCCGGCTCGAGCTTCTGGACCTGCTCCATGAGCTCGGTGATGCGCGCGCTGCGGCGCGAGATCTCCGCCAGTTGCTCGCTGGTGACGCGGTGGTGCTCGCGCTCGATGTCCCACAACTCGGGATTGGCGCTGCGAACGCGCACGCTGCGGTCGGCCGCCGGCGCGGGACGGTTCGAGCTCGACTGCGACTGCGTCAAGCGCTGCTTGAACTCGCTCTCCATCGCATCGAACTTCGTCACCAGCTTGATGACGGTCTGCTCGAGGCCTTCGTAGACCTCGTAGCGCGTCTGGAGCGCGCGTGTCATCTGCCGTTCGAGTTCCTCGCGCTCCATGCGTCGCCGGCGCTCCCCGAGCACCCAGGTGACCAGCGAACCGACGACGAAGCAGGTGGTGAGCGCAAGAACGAGCGGGAAGGTGAGGATGGGCATGGCGGCGGCGTCCGGAGCGTGGTGGCGGCCCGACGGAGCGCGTTGATCGGCTGGCGTTCGACCTGATCCGTAGCCCGGAACCGTTTTCGGCGGCGCGCGGCGCTGCTCAGGCGCGGCGCGAAGCAATCGACAGCGCGGAGCGCTTGTGCTCCAATCCGCAGGCTTCGGAGCGGATGTTCCATCGCCTCGGGGCCCTTCCACTGCCGCCGCGCCTCCCCACCCCCCGCCCCACATGCCGCGTCGCGACGACCTCGAGTCGATCCTGATCATCGGCAGCGGGCCGATCGTCATCGGCCAAGCCTGCGAGTTCGATTATTCCGGTACGCAAGCGTGCAAAGCGCTTCGCGAGGAGGGTTACCGGGTGATCCTGGTGAACTCCAACCCGGCCACGATCATGACCGATCCGGAGATGGCCGATGCGACGTACATCGAGCCCATCACGGTGAGCGCCGTGACCAAGATCCTCGAGGCCGAGCGGCCCGACGCGATCCTGCCGACCATGGGCGGCCAGACCGGCCTCAACACGGCGCTCGCGCTCTACGACGCGGGGGTGCTCGATCGCCTCGGCATCGAGATGATCGGCGCGCGCGCGGACGTCATCCGCAAGGCCGAGGACCGCGACATGTTCCGCGCTGCGATGGTGCGCTGCGGCCTCAAGAGCGCGCGCAGCGGCGTGGCGCACAACATGGAGGACGCGCGCCGCGTGCTCGGCGAGATCGGCCTGCCGTGCGTGATCCGGCCGGGCTTCACCATGGGCGGCTCGGGCGGCGGCATCGCCTACAACATCGAAGAGTTCGAGGAGATCGCGGCCCGCGGTCTGTCGCTCTCGATGAACAGCGAGATCCTCGTCGAGGAGTCGCTGGTGGGTTGGAAGGAGTTCGAAATGGAGGTCATGCGCGACGTGAAGGACAACGTCGTGATCGTCTGCTCCATCGAGAACTTCGACCCGATGGGCGTCCACACCGGCGACTCGATCACCGTCGCGCCGACGCAGACGCTGACCGACCGCGAGTACCAGGACATGCGCAACGCCTCGATCCGCATCATGCGCGAGATCGGGATCGAGTGCGGCGGCTCGAACGTGCAGTTCGCGATCAACCCCGAC
>CALKYE010000160.1 GCA_938003765.1 uncultured Planctomycetia bacterium | reverse complement strand
GCATCGACGCCAGCGCGCCCGTGTCGACGTTGACCGTGCGGTGCGCGACGCCCTGGGCCAGCCGCTCGCGCTGGTAGCGCTGAACGTCGACAACGCGCAGGTCCCGCACGCGCGTCGCATCGAGCGCCGCCAGCACCCGGGCGAGCGAGTCCGTGCGCGATCGCAGCTGCTTGGCCCCCACGCGCAGCGCGAGGTCGGCCAGGTACTGGTCGCGCAGGTCCGCGAGCGGCGTCGATTGGCCCTCGACCGAGCCGAGGCCCGCGAGCTCGAGGTCGCGCTGCCGAATCAGCTCGGCGCGCCTGCGTTCGGCCACCTGCTTGTCGGTGCTCAGCGCGATGCGCCGCCGCTTGCCGCGCCCGTCGGTGTACATGAGCACCCACTGGCCCGGCCCGCTGCCGCGCTGGACCTTGTCGAGCTTGCCCGGGCCGTAGGCGCGTCCCAACCGCAGCGCGATCATCGCGCACCGTCCATGGCCGCGCGCAGCCGCTCGTCGCTCACGTCGAGGTACACCGCCGTCGATGCGATCGAGCGGTGCAGGAGCGCACGCTTCACGAGGAACAGGTCCCCCGTCGTGCGCAGCAGCCGCGTCGCGAACGTGTGCCGCAGCGAATGCACCGTGGCGTCGTGCGCGCCGATGCGGTCGAGCAGGTCGCAGATGCGCCGGCGCGCGTGGCGGTCGACGAGGCGCTCGCCCTGAGGCCCGCGGAACAGCGGTCCGCGCGTGAGGCGCTGGCGGCGCAGGTGCTCGGCGAACTGCTCGCGGATCTCGCGGCCGAGGAAGACGCGCTCGACGCGGTCGCGCTTCACGCGCCGCAGAGTGATCGCGCCCGTCGCGAGGTCGAGGTCTTCGACGTCGAGCGCCAAGGCACTGCCCAGACGCATGCCGGTCGCGAGCAGCAGGCGCACGAGTAGTCGGTCGCGACGTGCGGCCTCGCCTCGCACTGCGTCGAGCGCGGTCAGGAGCGCATCGACCTGGGCGTCGCTGAGCGAGCGCGGTGGCGGCGGCGAGCACATGGCGCGGCGGATCAGGCGCGCTGGGTTGATTCGGGTGTGGCCGGCGTCGTGCAGCCAGCCGAAGACCACGCGCAGGCTCGTGCGCACGGCGTTGACCGTCGAGGTCGAGCGCACGCCGCCTCGCCCGCTACGGCGCACGTCGTCATCGGCCAGGTACTCGGCGAGCAGCGCGGGCGTGATGGCGTCGAGGTCGGCGCTGTGGCCGCGGGCTGCGAGCCACGCATCGAGCGCGCCGACGTGGCGCTGGTAGTTCGCGATCGTGTGCGGCGAGCGGCCGTCGGCCCGCAGTTGCAGCACGAACACGTCGAGGGCGTCGGACAGGCGCATGGCGTTGAGCGCGGACGCCAGCCCGATCGAGAGCGTCGACCGGGCCGGCGCGCCGCGCGCGTGGGTCACGCCGCCGCGTCGGGAGTGGACTCGCCCTGCGCGATCATCGCCTCGGCGACATCGGCGGCCGCCTCGGCCTCGGGCTGCGAGACCTCCAGCACCAGCGCGCCGCGGCGCTTGCCCTTCTTGGGCTTCTCGGGCTCGGGCGTCGTCGCGCCCGCCTCGCTCGTCGCCCCCGGAAGCACGTCCTTGCGCGCGTCGACGGGCGACTTCGCGATTAGCCCGCTCTGCTCGCCGAACGCCAGGCACAGCCGCAGCGTGCGGCGCGTCTTGAGGAAGCTCGGCTCGGCCTTGGGCTTGCCGCTCTTCTTCTTCATCACGCGCTCGCAGACGTTGAACTCCGCGATGCGCTCCGCGGTCAGGTCCGCGACCTTCGTGTCCGCGCCGAGTTCCGCCCGCGCCGTCGCGAGCTCCATGCGGTACGAGAAGACCGTCCCCTCGCTCTGCCCGCGTTCGAGCAGGCTCGCGAGGTACGCCTCGCACAGGGAAGACAAGGTCAGGTCGGGGTTGGTGGGGTGCGCCAAGCACTTGCGTGACCGTCGACCACAGTTGGTGCGAGTTGCGCCCGTTCGGGGCCTGCGAGACAGTCGTTCACGCGCCGTCACTCACGTAGAAGCGATCGACCAGATTCTCAAGCAACCTGCCCTCGTCGGTTAGTTCGTAGTCGGCCCCGAAACCGGCCTTCGCCAACCGATCCGTGAAAGCCGAGCTGAATGCCTCTGCTACGTCTCGGGAAACAGTGAGGGAGACGGACTCGTCGCTCGCGTACACACCAGACTTGACGATCTCCGCGAGATATGAGGGCAAGAAGGAGGCCTGCCGGAGGTACTCCGCCTCGGTCCTCGAAAGTCGGATGAGCTTCTGCACGACGTTCAGAGCGTAGTGCATGTTGCATTAACTGTGGTTGGCCGCCCGAGCTCACGGTCACGGTCGCGCCGGAGGCGGCGGGGTTGGGGACCAGTTGCCGGGCGGCGGGTCGGGGCGCTCGTCGAGCTAGGCACGCGTTCGACCGTCCAGCGCTACGCCACCAGGAGCTCCTCCCTCGTTCCGCTCGGCCACCACATCCTCGCGTTGGAGGACACCTTCGCGACGACCTTGCCCGGCGGCGTCGCACACCTTCGCCCCATGCCTGCTGCGCATCTGCCGGCACCGCTCGTCGCTGGAGCGGATCCCGCTGCCCCGCCCCCGCAAAGCGCGCTCGGTGTCGGCCAAGGTCGCGAGGCGCTCCTGCCCGTCCCCGATGTCGGCCGTTGCGGCCCCGTCCCGATCGTCGTCATGTCGTTGGCTCCGTGCGCCGCGGGTTGGTGCGGCGACGGGGGCATCAGGGCTCGCGTGGAGCTGAAAACGGAAGGCGCGGCGTGCTTGTGTTGTGCTTGGATCGCGGCTGCGCGACCGCGATCCCGACGCCGCTGCACGTCTGGCCTCGGGCGAGGACTCGGAGGGCCTCACTCGCACTCGCGAGCCGTCAACTCGCCCCGAGGATTTCAGAAGCCGCGTAGGTCAGGACGAGCGTGACCCCGACTTGAATGAACAGCCAAATCGCGCATCGGTAGTGCCGGAGCACCGGCGCTTCGCGTTTCAGTTCCTTCCCCTCAACCTGGGCGCGCCATTCGTGGATGAGCGCTCGATCGCCCTCAAGCGAACGCGAGACCTGAACGGCCCAAAGCCCGTGGATCGCCGGTAGCAGATACATCAACCAGAGCTGGTCGCGGGGCGCTCGTTCTGGGTGCTCCGTGACCAAGCCGACGTAGATGGCGGCAGTGAGCAGCGTCCACAGGCCGATGTTCACCTTCCACTGCGTGTCCTTCGTACGGTCCCGCTGCGCCACGTACAATTCCGTCAGCCTCAGCAGGTGATCCTTGTCCACGTTCATGGTCACTCCCCCTCGCCGGTGTGCAGCGCGCACGGTGAAGGGGGCGAGCCGGACGAATCGCACGCGTTGCCGGCGTCGCCATGAAGACGAGCCCGCTCTACCCGACCAACTCACGCGCGCGCCTGGGTTCGCTCACGCCCTCGATCGCGATGCGCATGTCGGCCAGATCAAGGTGCGTGTAGACCTTCGCGGTCAGCTCCGGCGCCGCATGCCCAAGCACCCGCTGCGCGACAACCAGCGGAACGCCGCGCCAGGCCATGCGCCCATCATCCACCGCCACGCGCATCTCCTCGACTTCGTTACACCCAACACGCGTCGTCGACGCCCTCGTACGCAGCGCGCCGCTCACTCTCTCGGAGCCGGTGCAGATCGACGCACCGGGCAACGAGGTCAAGTTGGTTTGGCGGGGATCGGAGCGGCGCACGAATTTGCTCGACGGTGCGCTCGAAGTTGCCGTCGGATTGGCGCGCGCGGCGGACGCGGGCGGAGCTCAGCACGGCGCTAGCTGCCGGGCCATCCACCGCGAGGACCACAGCCATAGCGCGAGCGCGTGCACGAGCGTCTTCGCGATCAGCTCGCTGATGTCGCCTGCGAACAGCGGAGCGCCCGCGAGACGGCTGATCAAGCCGGCGGCGGCGGCGAGCGTGACCAGCGCGTGCAGCCCGAGTGCGAGCTTGCGGGCCCACGGCGCAGTTCGGTAGGAGCCCATCGCGATCGCTGCGCACGCGGCGGCGGCAATCGCGAAGAGCGCGCGCAACGGTCCAGGCGGGCCTTCGACGCCCTTCAGTGGACCGAAGGCCGCGAGGAGCATCACGACGGCCGCGAGCACATAGAGCGCGAGCACGCCGCGCATCAGGAACGAGTGGCGGTGCTCGCGCATGCCCGCGGAGTTTCGTCGCACGCGCGCGAGCGCACAAGTCGCGCGCTGTGCAAGTTCTCGCGAGAAGGTCGGAAACTCGCGGCTCCTGCGCCGGGTGTTCGCCGCCGCCGTCCTCACTTGCCCGCATTACGGCGGACCGAGACGCCTCATCGTGTAGATCACAGACCCGATCGTCGTGCGCGAGATCCTCGCGCCTCTGGGACACCCGACCGAGCCTCCACGGGCCGCGCTGGCGCGCGCGCGCGAACAGCTCGACTTCGCCTCGGCCGACGCAGTTCCCCACCGAGCCGCACTGCCGACGACATCACGCCAGAGGTCGTCCGCGAGGAGTTCACATCTTCACTCGGCGCGACTCAGGAGCCGGCTAGATTCGACGACGGGGTGGGCGAAGCGGCGGCGCTCGAAGGACCAGAGCACCCATGGAGTTGAGAGAGTAGGAGCGCGGTCCGTGACGTTCGTCAAGCAGGGGAGGAGCGCACGTTGCACTAACTGTGGTTGGCCGCCCGAGCTCACGGCCACGGTCGCGCCGGAGGCGGCGGGGGTTGGGGACCAGTTGCCGGGCGGCGGTGCGATCCGGCGCGTTCATCGCTCGTCCCGCGCTACCCGCCGCCGCCCCTGCTTGCGCCCCCCCTACGCCTTCTTGGCCGGCGCAACCTTCGCGGCAGCCCCAGAGGCGAAGTACCTCGTCCCCCGCTTCCGCCCCTTGGTCATCAACTTCTTCGCCGCGATCAAGCGCACGATCGGGAGCTGGAGGTCCTTGGTGGCGACGCCGAGCGCCTTCTTGATCTGCTCGACTGACTGGCCGGGGTTTTTGGTGAACACCGCGGCCTTGTGCATTTCAGGGGAACACCTTCAAGCCGAAGCCCTCAACCTGCCCCCGGTGCCCAGGCCGTAACTTGGGCTGGATCGGGTCGAAGGCACGGTTGGGTCGCTGGGGCGCGAGCACGTGGCGACCGATGGGACTCGCCACCAAGTCTGCGAGCTGCAGACCACTCTAGTCTTCGGCAAACTCCAACGGCGTTTTGTGCGTGATGCGTCCGCGCGCGTAGCGGTTCTTGACCTGCAGGTAGACGCAGGCGGGGCCGAACGTCCGCTGCAGGCAGGGCAGATAGTACTTGAACTCGTCGGAGGTGACGAGCAATGGCGCAGACAGGCGCCGGATCCGCTGGCGCACGGCTCGAGCGAACACCAGCGTATTGCGAAGCGTGCGAGTTCCCACGCGCGTGCCCAGCCACAGCCGCGACCAGACCTCGAGCGCGCTGTAGACCCACGTGCGCTGCTCGCGCGCGGCCCCGGAGCTGCGTAGCTCGTCGAGTTGCACCTCGGTCGGCTCGTCGATGACCAAGTGCGTCTCCTCGAAAGCGCGCGAGTGCTCCGCGGCGCGGCTGATCCAGCGCGAGACGGTGCTGGTCGAGAGACCACGCGCTTGAGCGATCGCAGCTTGCGAGACACCCTCGGCGAGCAGCGCCACGACAGCGTCGAACTCCGATCGTGCGCTTCGCAGGCGGTAGTACGCAGTTGAATGGGTCGCAACGAACGAGCGCTGGCAGTGCTTGCAGAGCATGCGCAGCCGCGACCCCCGCCGCGTCTTGAACGTGGCATGGCGCACGACGCGCGCTTGCACGTCGGCGCTCGTGGAGGGGCAATCGAGAAACGGGCAACGGCGCACTCGAAGCTCTGAGAGATTCATGCGAGAGCCATCGGCTCGGCGTCGACCCGGGCGTGAAACGCACGAGCAATCGCGAGCGGCCGAGAACGCTCGCAGCCTTTGGTGCGCCAAGCACTTGCGTGACCGTCGACCACAGTTGGTGAGAGCTGCGCCATCGCGACGGTTTGGGGCCGTTCGCGGGCCGCGCTGAGCGCCGACGGACCGATGATGCGGCGGAGGCGAGCTCAGCGTTGCCGGCGGCCCTGGAGCACATGCCGGCGACCCACGGGGCGGCGTTGCATGCGGTGCGGTCCGGGCGTGAGGAGCCGAAGCTCACCGGGTGGCTGAACGTGATCGCCGTGCGCGGCGATGCGCGCTGGCTGCAGTGGGCGCGTGCGTCGGCCGCCCAGCGTCCGTGGTTGCGACGATCGGCCAAGACTCCGGTCCGGCTGCGGGCTTCACAGTTGCACGGTATCCAGGCAACGCATAGACTGCTCGCGTGATCCAGTCGTTCGGCGATGCCGCCACCGAGGCTCTCTTCCACGGCGTCTCCGACCGGCGGACGCGAAGTTTCCCTGGTGACATCGTGACGATCGCCCTGCGCAAGCTCGACATGCTGAACGCCGCCGCCGAGTTGCAGGACCTCCGCGTCCCGCCAGGCAACCGGCTGGAAGCGCTGCGCGGCGACCTCCGCGGGCTTCACTCCATCCGGGTCAATGACCAGTGGCGTCTGGTGTTCCAGTGGACCAACGCCGGGCCGGCGGGCGTGCGACTGGTCGACTACCACTAGAGGCTCCAAGCATGCACCCCAAGAACCGCATCCCCACCCACCCCGGTGTGATCCTGCGCGAAGAGTTCCTCCAGCCGCTGGGCGTCACGCAGGTCGACCTCGCCGCGCACCTCGGCGTGCCGCTGCAACGCGTCAACGAGATCGTGCGCGGCCGCCGCGGCGTCAGCGCCGAGACCGCGTGGCTGCTCGCAGGCGCGCTGGGCACCACGCCTGAGTTCTGGACCAACCTCCAGGCCCAGCACGACCTCGCAGCGAGCCGGCCCGAGCGCAGCATCAAGCGCCTGCGCCGCACGGGTTGAGAGACGCCGCCGTAGGCGATTCGATGATGATGAGCAAGCTGATCGCGAAGCCTCGCCAAGCCCGCGGGTGAGCCAAGAAGGTCGGGTGAGCCCCTGCGTCCGCGGGTCGAGGCCGTTCCTCGCGAGGCTCGCGAACCACCGCGCACGGCGCCTCTGCCACTGCGAGCGGCCAAAAGCAGTCGCCGCGCTCAGTGCGCCAAGCACTTGCGTAAGCATCGACCACAGTTGGTGCGAGCTTCGCCAATCAGGTAACCGAACAGCACCATCTTGGTCGCGTCCTCCCCCGCCAGCCTATCCGCACTCTGGAACATGGGTGGCGCAGTGAGGGCTGGGGAGTTTCGCCGGCGGAGAGCGCTGCGGCGAAGCAGTCAACGGAGACACGAAAGGCGCGGAAAGCCATCGACGCGTGGTCGCGATGGCCGCTTTGCAACGCGCCGCACGGCCGAGGGGTCTCGAGTCCGGAGCGACGCGCCTGCGGTGACGCATCTGCGGCCGTGAGCGGCGTCGTGCGCGCAGCGTGCGTGGCGGTTCCTCCGAGTCCATTCAGGCCCGAGTTCCGTACCCATGCCTCGAGTTCCCCGTTCCGTGGCGATCGCCGCCGCGCTCCTCTGCAACTTCGCTCACGTCGTCCACGCACAGAGTCTCGTCGTCACTGCCGGCGTCGTGGTCGCCGCCACGAACGACCCGGTCCCCGGCATGACCGCGCTGGAGACCTTCGTTCCCTCGAGTTCCTTCGACCTCCCGGTGCTCGACGACAATGGCAAGGTCTGGTTCCGCGGCCGCATGACCGGCGGCGCGACGCTCAACACGAACTCGCAGGCCTACTACTACGGCGATTCGCGCGCGAGCCTTCAGGCGATCGTGCGCTCGGGCGACGCCGAGCCCAGCGGCACGATTCCGTTCGCGACGCTGCAGACCGCAACTGCGACCGGCCCGGGATCGAGCTATCACCTCAATGGCGCCGGCTCGCGCATGATCTGGGGCACGAACCTCTACGACGGCGGCGCCGCGATCAACTCGAGCAACGACTCGGCGCTGTACGTCGGCGATCCGATCAACGGCTGGTCGGTGCTGGCGCGCGAAGGCGATCTGGCGCCCGGCACGCCCGGCTGCACGTACACGCAGAGCTTCACGTCGCCGACGCAGACCGCGATCGCCGTCAACGACGGCGGGCGCGTGCTGTTCCGCTCGACGCTCGACGGCGGCGACGTCACGGGCACGGCCGACAACGAGGCGTGGTTCAGCGGAACCGTCGGATCGCTGGCGCCGATCGTGCGCGAGCAGCGCACGCAGATATCGAGCGGCGAGTACATCGGAACGCTCGGCAGCGCGAGCCAGATGAACTCGTCGGGCCAGCTGCTGCTCAGCGCCACGCTGTCGACCACCTTCGGCCCGACGCCGGCGACGACGAACGACGACAGCGTGATCTGTCTGTACGACCCGACGCTCGGCCTCTCGGTGCTGCTGCGCGAAGGCGACGCCGCGCCCGGCCTGCCCGGCGTGACCTACCTCGCTCCCGGCGGCACGTTCAACAACCTCACCGCGTTCAACGACAGCGGCGAGTCGATCGCCTACATCTCGTTGAACGGCGCGGTCACCTCCAGCGACAACACGGCGCTCTACAAGCTGTCCGTCGCGGGCAATTCGCTGCTCGTGCGCAAGGGCGACGCGGCCGTCGGCATCGCCGGCGCCACGTACAACCTGTTCGGCGCGTCGACGGTGTGCCTCAACGACAACGGACAGATCGCGTTCGCCGCGTCGGTGAACGGCACGGCCGGCTCGAGCGACAACACGGGCGTCTGGGCGGGAGCGCCCGGCGCGCTGCAGCTCGTCGCGCAGGAAGGTCAGGCGGCGCCGGGCGCGGGCGGCTCGACGTTCGGCGACACGAGCAGCCAGGCGATGCGCTTCAACGACGCGGGCCAGCTCCTGTTCCACAACAACCTCGTCGGCGGGGCGAGCTCGGGCTCGTCGCTGTGGTCGTGGGATCCGGCGTGCGGCCTGCAGGCGGTGATCCTGAACGGCGACAGCTTCGAGTACAGCCCGGGACAGTTCTCCACGATCACCGGCTACAGCGCGATGAGCTCGAACAACGGCGACGGCCGTCCACTGTGCCTCGACGACAACGGCCGGGTCGCCGTGCGCCTGCTGATGAGCGGCGGCATCCAGGCCATCGTGACCGTCGACGTCGGCGGTCTGTGCGCCGCGCCGCCGTCGAACTACTGCACCGCTGGCACGACGACGAACGGATGCGTCGCGTCGATCTCGGCGACCGACAACCCGAGCGTGAGCAGCGCGACGACTTGCGTGCTCACGGTGGCCAACGTCGAAGGACAGAAGTTGGGCCTGATGTTCTACGGCGTGCAGACCGCCGCGGCGAACTGGTGCGTCGGCGGCACGAGCGTGTTGTGCGTCAAGGCGCCGACGCAGCGCACCGCGCTGCAGTCGTCGAGCGGCACGAACAACGCATGCGACGGCGCGATGTCGCTGGACTGGCACGCCTTCCAGGCGACGAACCCCGGGGCGCTCGGCAATCCCTGGTCGGCCGGAGACTTCGTCTACGCGCAGGCCTGGTTTCGCGATCCGCCGGCGTGCAAGACGACGAACCTCTCGAACGCGCTGCGAATGCGCTACGTGCCGTGAGCGAGGCAGAGCAGTAGAAGAAGCACAAGCGTGAACGATCGGGAAGGTCCTTGCGGCCTTCCCGGTCGCGTTACTCGACCTTCGGCTTCCACAGGGACAGCGCGATCGATCCCGCGATCAGCGCCGCCACCACGCCGAGCGAGACGGCGATCGGAATCTTGTAGACGTCCATGGTCAGCATCTTCACGCCCACGAAGAGCAGCACGAAGGCTAGACACTTCTGCACGTAGCGGAACTTCTCGATCACGCCGGCCAGCAGGAGGTACATCGAGCGCAGGCCGAGGATCGTGAAGATGTTCGAGGTGAAGACGATGAACGGGTCGGAGACCTCGATCCGGAGCGCCTGGCGCGACCTCATCGTGCCCAAGCGCGCGGCGGCCCCCGCCGCCGCATCGCGCAGCTCACAGACTCAGTCGTCATGCGCAAGATCCCCGCGCATCTCGGCCATCCGACCGAGTCTCCACGGCCCGCACCCGCGCGATCACGCGAACAGCTCGGGCCTCGCCTGAGCCGCTGCCCATTGCGCTGGCGAGCACGCTTCTCGCCCGCAGCCCGAGCCCGCGAGTGCGCCCGCGCGCTCAGTAGCACCCGAGCCCAGCCGAAGCTGCCGGCTTGGGTGGACCAGCGTCCATTCGGGCTCCGCCCGACTGTCTCCTCTTCGTCCGCAGCAGTTCCCTACCGAGCGGAGCCCAAGACGCCTTCGCGCCCGTGGTCGTCCGCTTGGCTGTCCTATCCTCACGGCGGCGGCTCTGCCTCGTGCCTACCATCAGCGCACGCGCGCGCAGTTCCCCCACGCAATCGAGTTACTCGCGTCACTCCACCCGGATAGGAGTACGTCTTGATGACATGGCTCACCGTGGCAGCCTCGGCTGCGCTCCTCGCGTGCACGTCGACGCCGAACGCGTCGGAGCGCGGCGAGCCTGCGCCCGTTCCTTCCCTCTCGGTCAAGGACGTCCGGTCAGAGAACGATCGAGCGGATCCCTCGACTGCGCCGACGGCCCAGTCGTCGCTAACGGAAGCTCAAGTCACGCGTCAGCAGCGACGCGAGCGACTGGCCCTGCAGATTCGAACGATGCCCGGCTGGGCGCTCCACGAGTCGGCGCACTACTTCATCCTCACGTGCGTCGAAGACGCAGACTTCATCGAGGAACTGAAGAAGCGCGCCGAGAGCATTCGACGTGAGATTCGGCGGGACTTCCCTCACCCCGACCTCGACCCGGTGCCGATCCACACGGCGCCCAATGTCATTCGAGTGCTGAAGGACAGAGATCAGTTCATGGCGTACGGCGCACCAGCGGGAAGCTCGGGCTACTGGACCGCGGTCGACGGTGAGATCGTGCTGTACGACGACAAGGCGGGCGGCGGACGGAGGAACACTTGGGCGACGCTCAACGGGATGGTGTTCCTCGAGTACACGAGCTCGATCAGCGGCGATGCCGCGGCTGCGCCGTGGTTCCTGTACGGCCACTCCGACTACTACAGCGGATTCGCATTCGTCGACGGCGAGCACCACCCTGCGCCGTTCGCCTGGCGGCGACCACTCGTGAAAGCGAACCTCGAGACGTCGAAGATCGCGCCTCTCGAGGAGTTCGTTCGCCTCACGCAGTCGCAGTACCACGGCGGAAGCCCTCGCTTGATCGATGGCAGTTCCTCCTACGCACAGGGCTGGTCATTCATCTGGTTCCTGCGAGAAGGCCAGAACTCGAAGCTCTGGAGTCCGGCCTGGGAGAGGATCCTCGACGCGTGGTGGAGCGCGTGGCGCGAGACCGGCGATGTGAACGCGGCCACCGATCGCGCGTTTGCAGGCGTCGACTGGACAGAGCTGCAAGCGGCGTGGGAGGCGTTCACGCGCGAGCTGTAGTGGCCGGCCTCAGCAACGGCGCCGGTTCCTGTAGTAGTTCGGAGGCCTGCATCACCGGCCAGCGGGCGCCGACTCCGCTACGCTCCGTCAACCCTTGCTGGGTGCCGAAACCGACCTCCGACTAGCATGCGAGCTGGTTTCGCCACGGGATGCGGGTCACAGAAGTTCGCTGGTCCCGCTCAGATCCGCGTTTGCCGGCCGCGAGCGGCGATCTAGGCGACCGCCCCTGCACGTCAAGGCAAGCTCCGACCTGGCGACCGGGGGGCCCGTAACCCACCGCGTTCCCGATCTTGGCGTGCGTCCGCTCTTCGAGGCCGACACGTCCGCGCTCGCCGGAGTCCTGTTTCGGATCTTCGGCATCGACTTGGTGCTGTGGTGCTCTGAGCAGGGAACAGCGCCAAGGCTCGATCTCGGTGACTTGGCGTTTCGGCCCTCAACCGTGGACACGCAAAGCAAGACGTTCCACGTCGCCACACTCCTCGCGTGGGAGCGCCACTTCGAGCACCGCCTTGTTCGATTCCGTTCAGTCGAGACGCTGCACGGCGCGTTCGACTACGCCGACCCGACGTGGCGCAACCTGGCGATCAATCGCGCGCCGGCTCGGCGCACGAAAGGTCGAGATCGAAGCGATTGACCTCGACCAACAGCGCCTCCGCACTCGTGCTGCAGGCGCACGCGAAGCAGCGCCGAGTGGGCTCGACGACCAGTGGGGCCACCCAGCCGGTGCATGCGCCGACCCGAGCGCCCGAGCACCGCGCATCCACGCCAAAACGGACCGGGGGTACTCTCGCGCTCAGGTGCGTCCGTTTGGCTGGTCTGTCCGCAGCAGTTTCGGCCCGGCTCCCGCTCGCCGCCCCTCGACAGCGTGTCGAGCGCCACGAAACTGATTCCGTTTCGCCGTAGTCCATCGAGCGGACGGTTGGCCGTCTCCGAGCTGCCCCTTCTCAACCGCCGCCAGCTCCTTCGTACCAGCCCATTCCACTCGCACTCGCGGCCGCTGTCGGGAAACACGCCGCTCGAGCGTTGCAGCAGTGGCGGCACGGAGTCGCACTTCCTACCCACACGCGCGCTCTGCGTGCGGTTGGAGGGACCGGGTGGAGCGCGCGCGACTCCGCTTCGCGACGTGGCGTCAACCGCCATCCGCGCAGGAGACTTCGCGTCGCGCGACGCTGCCCGGCTCGAGGCGCAAGCGCAGTGCGGGCGGAGTGCAGCCCGCCCGCGGGGCCCACGAGACCACGACGTCGGTGCGAGCGGGCACGACGATCTCGAGGTCGCCGACGTCCTTTGCGCTCGCCAGTGTGATGGTGCGTCCGAGCTTGATCGCCTGGCCGCTCGCGTCGTGCACCTCGACCCCTTCCCAAGGATCCGCGCCCGACTGCAGCAAACTCGGCGACGCGTGCAGAGAGACCCGTGCGCTCGCGAGCGCGCAGAGGTCGATCGTGTTCCAGCCGGCGTTCAAGGCCGTCCACGACGGCGCGATCGCGAACCCTTCGTCGTCGCACTTCACGGTCAGGTCGCCGACCGGCGACACGAACAGGTGCTGCGTTCGCCCGTCCCGAGCCGTGGCCGGCTCGAGTAGCTCGTATCCGGCCGACGTGCGCAGTGTCGCGGTGACGCGCCGCGGGGTCAGCGCTCGCCCGTCTTCCTCGGAGTACAGGTTCACGGCGGTGCGGGCCAGTCCGTCCGCGTCGAGGACGAGTTCGACCGTCTCGGAGGCGACGACGGTCGCGCGCGCGCGCAGACCGAGCGGGTGCAGCACGACCGCGTACTCGCCGACGGCCGCGCGCGCAAAGCGATGCTCCCAGTTCGACACCGCGAGCGGAGGCACACGGGCCTGCTCGACCGGCGTCGCTCGACGCGGCGCGTCCTCCCGCGCTACTTCGAGGAGTTCGAGGCGCAGGCGGAAGTCGCGCGACAACTCCGCCAGCTCGCTTCCGACGACGCGCACGAGCAGGCCGCCGGTCGGAGCAGGTTCGACGCGCGGAAGCTCGAGCGTGACCGTGCTCGCCTCGCCCGCCGCGACGTGCACGTCGGCGCCGACCCGGGACTTCGTCTCGCCAGTACGCGCCGCAGAAACGCGATAGTCGCCGGGAGGCAGGCGCTCGATGATCGCGCGATCGCTCGTGAGCGCCTGCCGACGGAAGTCGTCGTCGTTCCCGCGCGCGTCGCGCCGCGCGTCGCGGAGGCCCGCCGTCGGCGAGCGCTCGTTGCGCTCGACGAAGATCGTCCAACGCTCCTCGGGCGCCAATCCCTTGAACGTCGCGACGATCTCACCCGCCGTGAGCAGCGTGACCCGCGCATCGTCGGTCGGGTGCGAGTGCGCGGCGAAGGTCTGCCACGTGAAACGCGGCGCGCCGATGCGAAACTCGCGGTCTTCGAGGGCGCTCCGCTCCACGGTCAAGACGGCTTCGCCCTGCTCGATCGCGGTGCTCGCGCCCGGCGTCAGCGACCAGGGCCCGCCTGTCCGACCGGGCTCGCGGCGTTCGATCTCGACGCCGTCGATCGGCGCGCCGCGTTCGTCCACAACACGGAAGACGATGGCCGTGCGCTGCGCTGGAGTCGAAACGGAGGTCTGTTGTCGCTCCGCCAGTTCGAGCGACGCGGAGTCGAGGGGCGGAGTGGAGAGCGCCGCGGTGGACTCTGCGCCGACTCGGGTAGGCGTGGCGACGGAGGCCTCCACGTGCCGGTTGCCGGCGCTCGGAGACATCCTGTGGCTCCAAGCTGCAAGGAACGCTGCGAAGGCCAGCGCCGCTGCCGCGGCCCAGGCCCATCCGGAACGGATCGGGGATCGTGACCGCGGCATGGGTGGATTCGCGTTCGAGTTCGTGGGGGGATCAGTCGCCGGAGTTGTCGTCGCCCGGCACGCACTCGTGGCAGGTGAGGCCAAAGGAGATCTCCGCGGCCAACTCGGCGAAGGCGATCCACTGCTCAGTGTCTTCGTCGTAGCGGACCTTCGCCGCTACATCGCCTTCCTCCCAACCCCACACGAAGACTTCGCCCGGGCACAGTCCGTCAGCGGTGTAAATGCACGCGTCGCACGAGACTCCCTCGAGCGCGTCCGCGGCGAGCTGATCGCCGATCGACTGCATGCCTTCCTCGGACTGCAGCGCGTCGATGGCGTCGTCCTTCGAGTCGTACGCACCGAGTGTGACGGTGTGGCCGACGGGCAAGGTCCTTGCGTCGCTCAGGCTGCTACCGCACACGAGCGTCAAAGACTCGCCGCCCCCACTGCTTCGCGCCGCGATGGTCGCGCACAGAGCTGCAAGCACGATCGAGCTGAGGAAAGTCGTCTTCATGGATGTCTTGATTCGCGTTGAGGGGAGTGAGAAACGTCGTGAGTTGAGTCGTTCACTGGGAACGGAGTTGCACGCGTTCCACCAACCCCTCCCTGGCGCGTGCAGGTGCGCGCGGCTGGGCGGAGCGGGTGGACCGTTCGTGGCTGCGAGCTAGGTTGGCCGCTGAGGTTGGTCACGAGTTCCAAGAAGGGGTGCTCGTTGCACCCACTGTGGTCGGCCGCCCGAGCTCACGGCCCCACCGCACCTGTTGACGGAACAGGTCCGCACGACGCCACACCCATCGCGCAGTCGACGACGATCGGCGCCGGCCGACGTCATCCGCCGGAGATTCCGATCCGCCCGCGAGCAAGTCGACGACGGCGCGATCGGCCATCGGTTCGCTCGCGGAGAAGACGGCGCGATGGACAGGCCGTTGGGCATGCGAGCGTCGGCGCGAGGGCTCTGTGGGTCGGCGCTCGCGCAGACCCGCGGACAGCTAGCCGTCAACTTGCCGGACTAGCTGCGTCCCCCCATTCCGTGCCTCCGCCGCCTGCGCCTGCCGGATGCAGGTACGGGCGCCGTCGAGGTGGAGCCGGCGCCGCTCGATGCCTCGGGCGCGATTCAGGGTTTCCGAGTAGGGCGCGCCGGATGCGTGGATGGGATCTTCGCAGCGCATTGAGTCCGTGCGCCGGATCATTCCGTCGCGGCGCGCGCACGCTGGCCGGATCGCTCCCGTCGACTCCGCGGGGAGATCGCGAGTCGGACGATCGGAGAAGTCACCACGATGAAGCAACCCCTCTTGCTGCGCACCGCCGGCCTCGCGCTCTTCTCCGTGCTCGCCGCGTGCGCCACCGACCGGCAGGTCATCAGCCAGGCCGAGAACACGAACTCCGAACTCGCGCCGGCGATCATCGGCGATCGCGAGCTCACCGCGTACATGCAGAAGATCGGCGCTCGCATCGTGGCTGCGGCCAAGGCTGCGGACATGGCGCGACAGGGTCCGGAATCTCACTTCTCGTCGGACGACAACTCGTGGATGTTCGAGCGCGCGCAGTTCCACCTGGTGAACAGCGAGACGCTCAATGCCTTCACGACCGGCGGCGAGCACATGTACATCTACTCGGAGCTGCTCCGGCAGTCCCGCAGCGAGGACGAGCTCGCGGCCGTGATGGCGCACGAGTACGCGCACGTCTACAGCCGTCACGTCCACAAGGGCATGAATCGCCAGATCGTGTCCGCAGGGCTCACGGCGGGCGCGGGTCTCGCGGGACTCGTGATCGGCGGCGACGAGCACGGCGCGCAGTACGGCCAGCTCGCGGCCGTCTCGACCGCGACGGCCACGTCCTTCCTCGGCCTCGGCTACACGCGCGACGACGAGGCCGAGGCCGACGAGTGGGGCTTCACCTTCTACTCGCGCGCCGGTTGGGACCCGGAGCGCTTCGGCGACTTCTTCCAGCAGCTCATCGACAAGGGCCTGGACACCGCGCCCGAGATCACCAGCGATCACCCTTCGTTGGCGAGCCGCGTCGAGCGCGCGAAGGAGCTCGCCGCCGCTCTGCCGCCCGAAGCGCGTAGCTGGCGTCGCCCGCCGGTCGTGGATGCGCGCGGCTACGCCGCCATCCAGCAACGCACGGTGGTCGTCGCGAACACGATGCCGAGCAACGAGCAGGTCGGCATCGCGCAGACCCTGCTCGCCGCGGTCCCGAGCTGCCTCCTGCCCGTCGATCAGCCGGAGCAGAAGGAGGCGCAGCGCCGGCTCGCTGTGGCCGTGCAGAACGCCTCGGCCAAGACGGGCTCGCACTGAGTGCTCGCCGCTTCCGTGCGGACGCGACGTGCGCTGCCTGGTGGCTCATGCACTCATTGACCCGACGTCCCTGGACGGAGTCCCGGCCCTCGCTCGCGCAACTGGCCTCGACCTGGTGCTCGATCCGCCCCGCGCCCCCGAGGAGGCGCACTCGAACACGTCGTGAATCCTGATCCTCGCCGACCAGAGCGACGACGGGAGGCGCGTTGGGTGGCCCGCCCGATCGGAGACGCGGGCCGACGGGTTGCGGGGAAGCCGGCGCCAGTCGGATGGGGATGGATGCGCGCCGGTGGCGCTCGGCGCCGGAACCTCGGAAGCGCAGGCTCCGGAGAAGCGCTGGAGAGAACGCGCGTGTGGTGCGCGTGCGCGAAGGCGAACCCATGAAGTGGCTGAAACTGCTGATCAACCTGCGCTCGAGCTTCTGGTTCGTGCCGTCGCTGATCGTGGCGCTGTCCGTCGCCCTGGCGTTCGCGCTGATCGAGCTGGATTCGGGCGGGACAGGCGTCTGGCGCGAGCGCTGGCCGCGGATGTTCGGAGCGGGAGCGGACGGCGCGCGCCTGATGCTGTCGACGCTCGCGGGCTCGATGATCTCGATCACGGGGATCACGTTCTCGATGACGCTGATCGCGCTGACGCTGGCCGCGGGCCAGTACAGCTCACGCATCCTGCGCACCTTCATGCGCAGTCGCGTGACGCAGGTCACGCTGGGCGTGTTCGCCGGCGTCTTCGCCTACTGCCTGATCGTGCTCAAGACGGTGCGCGTCGGCGACGAGGTGGAGTTCGTGCCCGCGCTGGCCACGTTCTTCGGCCTCGTCCTGGCGCTGGGCGGCGTCAGTGTCCTGATCTACTTCCTGCACCACATCGCGACGTCGATCCAGGCGACGAGCATCGTCTCGACGATCGCGGCGGAGACCATCGCGTCCGTGGAGAGGGTCTTCACGCGCGAGCTCGCCCATGCGGTCGACGAGGACGCGCCTCGCGTGCTCCGCTCCCTCGAGTCGCTGCGCTGGCAAGCGGTCTCGGCGCCGACGAGCGGCTACATCCAGAGCATCGACGACGTGGCGTTGCTGCGGCTCGCGCAGGAGAGGAAGACGATCGTGCGCATGGAACGCGGCATCGGCGAGTTCGTCGTGCAGGACACCGACTTGGCCTCGTTCGCCCAAGCGCAGCCGGTGGACCGCGAGGGACAACTGAGACTCAGCAAGTGCTACAGCATCGGCCGGTTCCGAACGGTCGACCAGGATCCAGCCTTCGGCATCCGTCAGATCGTGGACATCGCGCTGAAGGCGTTGTCGCCCGGTGTCAACGACACGTGGACGGCGGTCATCTGCCTGGACTATCTGACCGCGATCCTAGTCCGGCTCGCGTCGCGGGAGCTTCCGCAGCTGTGTCGCTATGCGGAAGACGAGTTGCGCGTCGTCGCCATCGCTCCGAGCTTCGAGGGTCTCGTCTCGGATGCCTTCAGCGAGATCCGCAGGAGCGCGGCCGGCAACGTGACCACACTGGCGCACATGCTGCGCGCTCTGGCCGTGATCGGCGGTCGGACACGCAGTCGCGCTCGCCGGAAGGCGCTGCGCCAGCAGCTGCACCAGATCGCCGAGCTGGTCGAGCAGAGCGTGCCCTCCAAGCGCGACCGCGCCGGGCTCGAACGCGTGCTCGACCAGGTGCGCGAGTCGCTCGCGCCGGACCCCCTTCAGCCCGCGATGTGAGCGGGCAGCGTCGTCAAGGAGAGCTCGAGTATGTTCAACACGTCGGTTCGACTTCTGCACCCGTCCGGCGCGCGAGTGGTGCGCTGGGCGACGCCGCTGCGTCGATGGGCGTGGATCGCTTGTCTTTGCGCTCCGCTGAGCTCAACGGCCTTCTCTCAGCAACCGTCGCAGTCCGACTCGGTCTTGTCGACGCCGACCGCGGACATGGTGAACGACGAGCTCTCGCCCGCGGCAGGGCGCGTAGAGGTCAAGCCCGTCGCCCGCGACGAGGAGATCCGCGAGCGCATCCAGAACATCCTGAGCGCGACGGACTGGTTCACCGAAGTCCAGGTGCGCGTCGAGCAGGGCGTCGTATTCCTCCACGGCCAAGTCGAGTCCGCCGAGCTCAAGACCTGGGCCGGAGACCTGGCGCGCAAGACACAAGACGTCGTCGCCGTCGCCAATCGCATGGACGTCGTCGAGCCGCTGGTGTGGGACTTCAGCCAGGGCTGGTCGAGAGTGACGACGCTGTGGCGCGGCTCCGTGCGCAGGCTGCCCATCTTCGTGTTCGGACTTCTCATCCTGGCGGTGTCGATCGGAGCGGCCGTGTTCGCGACGCGCGGAGCTCAGCGGCTGCTGCGCCAGCGGATCCAGGCCAGGCTGCTGCGCAACGTGATCGCCCGCAGCGTCGGTGGTCTCGTGGTGCTGGGCGGGTTCTACCTCGTGCTGCGCGTCGCCGGCCTGGCGCAGTTGGCGTTGACGCTCATCGGCGGCACCGGCCTGCTCGGCTTGATCGTCGGCATCGCCTTCCGCGACATCACGGAGAACTTCCTGTCCAGCGTGTTCCTCAGCATGCAGCGGCCGTTCGAGACCGGCGACCTGGTCGAGATCACGGGCGTGACCGGGTACGTGCAGCGCCTGAACATCCGCACGACGATCCTCATGACGCTGGATGGCAACCTGACGCAGATTCCGAACGCGAGCGTCTACAAGAGCAACATCTGCAACTACACGACGAACGCCAATCGACGCGAGAGCTTCGTCGTCGGAATCGGTTACGACGATCCGATCGACGCGGCCCAGGAGACCGCACGGCGGGTGCTCGTGGAACACCCCGCGGTGCTCGAGTCACCGGAGCCTTCGGTGCTGGTCGACGGACTGGGCAGCGCGACCGTCAACTTGCGGGTCTACTTCTGGCTCGACGGGCGAACGCACAGTTGGCTGAAGGTGCGCTCGTCGGTGATCCGGTTGGTGAAGCTCGCCTTCCAGCAGGCGGGCATCTCGTTGCCCGACGAGGCCCGCGAAGTCGTCTTCCCGCGCGGCGTGCCAGTCACGATGCTCGACAGCAAGCCAGCGGCCGTTCGTCCATCCGCGCCGCGCGCGCGCGTCGAGCCCGATGAGCCCGCGGAGCGAGCCGAGATCTCCACCAAGGCCGAAGGCGGACTGTCGAGCGAGTCCACGGTGATCGAGGAGCAAGCCCAGCAATCGGAGTTGCTGCAGGAGAGCGAGAACCTGCTGCCCAAGAGCCCCGGGGCCGTCCGCTCTGTCGACGCGCCGACGAAAGCGGGCGCGCCTGGGCGGATCAGCGTCACACGAGACTGACGAACGCGCGCCCTGCGCCGCAGATCTGACCTGTCGTGCGCGCTTCCACCACGAAGTCTGCGCTGCGCTCGCACGCATCGCCGAGCGCGAGGCGATCTTCCACGCGCTCGAAGAGCACGGCCTGCTCCACGGAACACGCGGGAACGACCGACTGTACCGACCCTCAAAGCGGAATGGCCTGGTGTGAGACTGCGCGACCGTCGACCACAGTTGGTGAGAGTTGCGCCGAGCTGGCGTTGAACTCGCCCGGGGCCGATCCTCCGCTGCGCGACGACCAACGGCGCTGTGTGGCGCGCGCTGCCGACGCGCTCGATACCGCGTGAGCGCGCCTCGCGGTCCTTCGACGCGGTCGAGCGCGAGTTCGTCAGCCGCGTGGAACGCTACGGCAAGTAGGTGAGTTCTAGCGCGTTGGACAAGTTCGTCGAGCTCGGCGCGGGCGGGTCTCGGAACCAAGCTTGGACGTAGGCCTTGTTGCCCGACGCCCACGGATTGCCGAGCGCGGTCGGGTTCGCCGCCTGGTAAGCGTTCCAGTCGAGCGGGAGCGCGCCGTCGCACGAGTTCAGCGTTCCGCCGGAGGACTGCGTGTCCGTGCGCTGCATCGGCGCCTTCACGCACAAGAAGCTGTTCGAGCCCGGGCTCCACGGAACCGAATTCGACGCCAGGCCGTAGAGCAGGATGCCACTCTTCTGACCTTCGACGTTGCTGACCGTGATATCGCACGCGTAGGCGAGCGACACGCTCGGGTTGGCGCTGGCCGCGATCGAAGCCGAGCAACCGTTCGTCGTCGTTCCGGCGGTGCAGTAGACGAGCGGCGCCGAGGTCTCGAAACGCGCGACGCTGAAGCCGTCGCCTGCCGCGATGCTCACGTAGGCCGAACTCGCAGGCGGAGACGGCGCGTGACTTTGTCCGAAGCCATTGGCTCGCCAGCCGATGGCGACCCCATCGCCGCGAATCGCGAGGCTGTGGGTCGCGCCCGCGTCGATCTGCATGTAAACCGCGCCGGCCAGCGGAGGCGGCGAGCATTGACCCAGCGAGCCGTCGCCCCAGCACGCGAGTTCTCCATCGCTGCGCCGCGCCAGCGAGAATCCGCGGAAGATCGTGTAGTAGGGCGGATGCCATTCCCTCGAGCCACCCGCGCTGACGTCGACGTACCAGACCCCCGGAGGCAGTGCGGGCACGTTGCATTCACCAAAACCGTTGGAGCCCCAGCACAACACAGCGCCGTCGCTGCGCAGAGCGGCGCTGTGCGCCACGCCCGCGTCGATCGCGACGTAGGTCAATCCACTCGGAAGCGGCGGAACGTTGCACTGCCCTTGGTCGTTGTTGCCCCAGCCGACGACGGCGCCGTCGCTGCGCAGCGCCATCGAGTGTGCTCCGCCGGCCGCGATCGCCACATAGCTCACGCCCACCGGCAGCGCCGGAACCAAGCCGACGGCGGCGCCCCACGCCAGCACCGCTCCATCGCTGAGACGCGCGAGCGTGTGGTAGCTACCAGCGGCTACTTCGACGTAGGTCAATCCCGGCGGGGGATCTGGGACGTCGCACTGACCGCTGTCGGCTCGACCCCAACAAGCGACGGAGCCGTTGCTTCGCAGCGCGACGATGTGCTCGACTCCAGCCTGCACTTGCGTGTACGAGACGCCTTGCGGTAACGCAGCGACGGGGAACGTCGCCGCCGAACTGCGATCGCCCCAGCCCAACGTCACTCCGTCGCTGCGGCGAGCGAGCGTCGAGTACCAGCCCGTTTCAACGTCGACGTAACCGACGCCCGCGGGCAAGGCGGGCGCGTCGCACTGGCCGCTTGAATTGGCGCCCCAGCAGATCAGTTGTCCGTCGCTGCGACGCGCGGCAGTGTGCGTTTGACCCGCTGCGACCTCCACGTACGACACGCCCGGCGGCAAAGCTGGCGTGTCGCATTGGCCGCTCGAGTTCTCTCCGAAGCAATGCACCGTTCCGTCGCTGCGCAGCGCGACCGTGTGGTACGCGCCCAGCGCTACGCTGGAGTAGGTGAGTCCGCTCGGGAGCGCTGGAACCGCGCACTGACCGTGTGCGGCATTGCCCCAGCACACGAGCGAGCCGTCGCTTCGCAGCCCAGCCGTGTGCTCCCCACCCACGACGACGTCGACGTACGCGACTCCGGGAGGCAGGGCGAGAGCGTCACACTGCCCGTAGGTGTTGTCGCCCCAGCAAACCGCTGCGCCGTCGTCCAGCAGCGCCGCGGCGTGGCCCCCGACGCCGGCGTCGACCGCGACGTAAGCGCGGCCCGCTCCCGCCGGAGGCGGACAGCCGATGTTCCATGAGCCCGCGCACGACAACTCTCCGTTGCTCAGGCAGAGAACGGACATCTGCCACATCGCATCGAAATCGACCACCGCTACGCCGGGAGGCAGCGGCGGAAGGTCGCATTGACGCGCGACATTGTCACCCCACGCGACCACGCTTCCGTCGGCGAGACGCGCCAGCGTATGTCCTGGGCCGGCGGCGAGCTCGAGATGAGGTTGGTCGAACCAGCGAGAGTCGAAGCGCAGACGACCCCACCCAACCAAGCCAGACTGGGCTGGCGCCGTGGATGCGAACGCAAGGGAGAGGCTCGCACCCGCCAGCCATCCGCCCGCGCGCAGGACACTGATTCGGGACATGGCGCATCACCTCCTGCTAGTCGTCGTCGCGCGTCAGCGGCCCACGAGCATTCTGGATCGACGAGCCGATCCGCGGTCAGCGATCAACTTAGGGGCACGTCACGAGCGCACCATGCGCCAACGTGCTCATGCTGCGAGCCCTGATCGTCGGCGGACCAAGTGCGTAGTCGCGCGCGGCGAACGCCATGGCGGACTTCGAGAGAGCGGAGGCGCGGCAATGCGTGTCGTGTGACCGGAGACCCGGCGCAGGTTGCATTGACCGTGGCCGGCGGAATCCTCGCCTCACCACTGCCTCGACGGGCGCTGCCAGCGGAAGATCTCGCGCAGCGGAGCGGGCGTGCAGAGTTTGCCGCCGAAGCGCCGCGAGGAGCGCCGCCGGACGAAGTTGTCGTGCACGCGGTCGATCTCCAGCACTTCGGCGAGGCGCGGGGGCTTGCGCATGGGAGACGGGGTGCGGCGATTGCGGTACGCGCACGCACGACGCAGGTGTAGGTTCACGCGCCCGTCGTACGCCGTGTCGGGGCGCTTGGAATCGTCGGAGCGTTCGAGGTCCTGCTCCTACTTCCATGTCTCGCCGATCAACTGGCGCGCGATGGTGTGCGTGATGCGGCCGCGCGCGTGGCGGTTGCTCACACGCATGCAGACGCACGCGGGAACGAACCTCCGCGGTAGGCAGGCAAGAAGGTGCTTGGACTCGTCGGAGGTGACGAGCAACGGCGCAGACGGGCGCCGGATCCGCTGGCGCACGGCGCGAGCGAACACCAGCGTATTGCGAAGCGAGCGGGCGCCCACCCGCGTGCCCAGCCACAGTCGCGACCAGACCTCGAGCGCGCTGCAGACCCAAGTGCGCTGCTCGTGCGCGGCCCGGAGCTGTGCAGCTCGTCGAGTTGCAGCTCGGTCGGCTCGTGGACGACCAGGTGCGTCTCCTCGGACGCGCGCGAGGGTTCCGCCGCGCGCGCGAACTCGCCGAGTGGATTCGTTACGCGGCGCTCTGCGCACCGCAAACGTCCAGCGAAGAGACAGGGAGCGGCCGAACCTGACGGCGTCCGCTCCCCGATGGAGTCGCGTGAAGGGATCGCGCGCTCGTTCGAATGACGCGCGAGCGCTCGGACTAACTCAGTCGCAGATCTCGAGCGCTGCGAGGAGGACCCCTTGGGAAGCGAACGCCGGTTGCTCGGCGAACCGGCCTTGAACGAAGCCCACCGGCGCCGACACCGGGAACGGGGTGTCGCGAATCACGCCGCTGAAGCTGCCAGTTCCGCGCAGCCAGTCGCCGAAGTACCCGCCTTCGATGTAGTAGTCCGGGCCCGGTCCGACGCCGTCGTCGAGCGTTCCGATCAGTTCGCCACTCAAGCAACTCAGACACGCGATCGGTCCGAAGTCGTTCTCGATCAGCACTCCGCTGAAGGTGTACTGCGCCGGCGCGGCTCCGCGCAGCGTGACGACCGCTTGGAACTGTCCGACACCGCCGTGGTACTCCGGCGTGCTCCAGGTTCCGACGCCGCCGCCCGAGCTCGTCTGGCAACTGACGGGAGCGGCGGCGGGAGCGGCGATGAGCGGAGTGAGGGCTGCGGCGGCGAGGGCGAAGGAAGTCAGTTGCATGGCGGGTCTCCTGGTGGATCGGGTTGGGCGTGCGGCGAGCGCACAGCCGAGAGGCGAACTCTCGGGGGTTACCACGCTCAAGACGAGAGGTTGCGCGCCGCGGTTCACCATCAACCCCATGGTTGATGACGGCTGGTGTTGAGCGAACATGCTCCAATGAAGTCCAGGACCGATCGCTTGAGCGCCGTCGCCTACGCCCTCTCCGACCCCACGCGCCGCGCGCTGTTGCGCTCGGCTTCGCGTCGGCCGCGCAAGGTGCGCGAACTCGCGTCGCTGCATTCGAGCCTCACGCTGGCCGCGATCTCCAAGCACTTGCAGGTGCTCGAGCGCGCGGGGCTCGTCGTCAAGCGCCGCGAAGGCCGCGACGTGTTCTGCGCGGCGCGACTGCAGCCGCTCGTGCAGTTCGAGCGCCACCTCGCGAACTACACGCGCTTTTGGAAGCTGCGCATGGACGAGCTCGAACAACACCTGCGCGCCCGCGCGCGCCGCAACTCGGAGCCGAACCGATGAACGCCAAGCCCGTGACCAAGGTCGTCGTCCGCCGCAGCCTCTCCGCTGAGCCCGCGGCGGTGTTCGAGTGCTTCTCGAGCGCCGCAATGCTCGCCAAGTGGTTCTACGCGGGCGATGCGACGCGCTGCGAGGCGCAGAGCGACTTCCGCGTCGGCGGCGCGCTCCTCTTCCGCATGTTCGGCCCGGGCGACGAAGTCAGCGAACACCGCGGCCGCTGGGTCTCCATCGAACCGAACGAGCGCCTGCGCCTGCTGTGGATCCACGACGAGCAGGCCGCCAGCCTCGTGCAGTTCGACTTCGAGCCCGCCGGCGCCTCCACGCGCGTCACCGTCTCGCACACCGACCTCCCCGCCGACATGGGCCCCCTGTTCGAGCAGGGCTGGGCTCAATGCCTCGGCCACCTGGCCCGCGCGGTCACAGAGAACTCGAAGCCGTGAACGCAGCGGCCCGTCGCGTCGCGCAGCCTCGCACCAAGCGCAACGGGCTCGTCGTCGCCGTGCTTCTCGGCGCGTGGAGCGCGGCGATGATCGCCGCCGGCGCCGACGAGTCGTGGGGCCGCTGGAGGGGAGTCGGACCGCTCAGTTCGATCCAACTCTCCATCATTGCTCCGCCCGCGGCGTTCGTCGGCGGCGTGATCGCGAGCTCCGGCGTTCGAACATGGCTGCGCGAGCTGGACCTCGCGCGCTTGCTGCAGTGGCAAGTGCTGCGCGCGCTCGGCGCATCGCACCTGGTTTCGTGGGGACTCGGCCGCATCGGCGGCGGCTTCGCGCTCCCCGTCGGCCTGGGCAACCTCGCGATCAGCCTGCTCGCCGCGCACGCGACGCTGCTGGCCGCACGTCGGGCGCCGCACCATCGCCGCTGGGCGTTCGCGTTGAGCGTGCTGGGCTTGGCCGAGTTCGCCATGACCATCGCCCTCGCCATCTCCGGCGTGTTCGCAAACGCGTCGCGGTTCGATCCCCCGCTGTCGGCCGACGGCTATGCGACGATCGGGGCGCTGCCCATCTCGCTCTTCCCCACGCTGCTGATCCCGCTGTTCTCGACGCTGCACTTGGCCGCGTTGGCCAAGTTGCGACTGGAGAGGATCACCGCCACGTCGTGATCTGCGACGGCACGTTGAAGCGTTCGCCTTCGATCGCCGAGAGCAGTTCGCCGTGCAAGCTTCGCCACCGGGTGCATCCTGCGCGAACCGTGGTCGGCCACCGCGCCCGCTCACGAGGGCGTGATCCTCGGCCGCGGGTCGGGGACCATCGCCCGGGCAGCGGAGACCTCGAGCGTGGGTGCTCCCCAGCGAGATCGCCCCACGCTGCCCGCGCCGCGCTGTGTCCGCACCCCCGATGTCCGCTTGGTCGGCGCAGACTTCGTCCCGGCCCCCCGGCGAAGTGGGATCGCGTTCCCCGCTCCTGCCCGGTCGTCTCGAGCTTCTCGGCCGCGACCCTGCGCACCCTCGGGAGTTGGAAGTCCTCGGTCGCGACGCCCAGCGTCTTCTCGATCTGCTCGACCGCCTGACTTGGGTGCTCGGCGACGCAGGCGGCGACCGCCTCGCCCATCTCCGCCGCAAACCTGGTGGAGCGCTCGGGGCGCGTGACCTGCGCGGCGCGGAGTGCGCCTCACACTGGGAAGGCGCGGTCTGGTCGCGGCTGGTGGTGGTGGTCGTTGACTTGCGCGCCATTGTCGGCCTCCTTCGACTCGCGCCACGACCCTCGCGGCGACACGCGCATGGAGGCTCGAAGCGCGCCGAACAGCGAGGCCGTTCCGCCAGTTCGAGCGCTTGCAACACGCACGCTCGCAGCGCGACGTAAACGTGCGACTGCATCCGCTCGCAGGTGACGCGCGGCGCTCATGTGCGCTTCTCCGCGAGCCGCGTCTCGACCTCGCCGCGCCGCCGACGCGTGCACGAGCCGTAGGCGCAACTCGTTGGTCAGTGCGGCGGCGGCGAAGGAGCGAGTCGCCCGACGAGTGCTCTCACGCTGATCCCGCGCTTCGTGAGATCGCCGAGCAACCGGCGCATGCGCCGACAGCGCGAGGGCCGGGGCCGTGTTCTTCGCACTTGGATGGAGCTCGAGCGCGGGGGGCCGCTCTCACCCGACCCGCGAATTTCTGAGTAAGCGCGCGGACGCCTCAGCGTCTCCCTCGCCGGCGCGCACTCCCGTCGATGCGGGCAGTGCGCCCGAGCACCTTCCATCACCACCCCTTCGCCCCCGGTCTCGCCAGTCCGAACACGACGACTGGTCGACGCACGTCCTGCCATGAGCTCCACCCACGATCCTTTCCTGTCGTCCGTCCCGCCTCCCCGGCCTGCCCCGAGCTTGCTCGCGAGGTCGACGCTCTCCGCCGCCCTGGTCGCCACACTCGCGGGCGGCGGCTTCTGGCTCGCGAGCTTCAAGCGCGCCGCAGCGGCCGAGGCCGACGCGGCCGCCGCCCAAGCGCCGGAGCTGGCGCAAGTCGTTCGCGCGGCTCAGGCGCGCTCGACCGAGCACTCCCGCTCCACGACTGCGATCGGCACGGTGCGCGCGCTGCGTTCGGTGGTGCTGCGCAACGAACTGCCTGGCGCGGTGCGCGAGCTCCATCTCGAGAGCGGCGCGCTCGTCGAGCAGGGCGAGCTGCTCGTCGCGCTCGACGTCACCGTCGAGACAGCCGAGCTCGCCGCCGCCGAGGCGCGCGTGCGTCTGTCGGAGGCGCTGCTCGGCCGCGTCGAACGCGCGGCTCAGAGCCAGGGCGCAGCGGCCGCCGACGTCGATCGAGCGCGCGCCGAGCGCGACGTCGCGCTCGCGGAGGTCGAGCGCATCCGTGCGCTGATCGACCGCAAGCGCGTGCGCGCGCCGTTCCGGGCGCGCGTGGGCGTGAACGACCTCCAGGTCGGCCAGTACCTCGACGCCGGCAGCGTCGTGACGACGCTGCAAGGGGTCGAGGACGCGGTCCACGTCGACTTCCAAGTCGCTCAGCACGTGGCCGCCGCGCTCGCGCTCGGCCAGACGGTCGAGGTCCAGCTCGGCGACGCGTCCGCGCCCGCGCCGGCGGAGATCGTCGCGATCGACGCGCAGATCGACCCGCGCACGCGCAACGCGCTGTTGCGCGCGCGACTGGAGAACGGGGCCGCGCCGGCGCCGGGCGGCTCCGTGCGCGTGCGCGTGCCCGTCGGCGAGCCGCTGCAGGTCACGGTCGTGCCGGTGAGCGCACTGCGGCAGGGGCCGGCGGGCGAGCACGTGTTCGTGCTCGCGACGGACGCGCAGGGCGCGCTGCGAGCGGCCTCGCGCCGCGTGACGAGCGGTGACGTGCTCGGCGACGAGGTCGTCCTGCTCGATGGGATCGAACCGGGCGAGGAGGTCGCCACCTCGGGTTCCTTCAAGTTGTTCGACGGCCTCAAGGTCGTCGTCGCCCTCGACGCGCCGGCCGCGATGGCCATGGAAGGAAAGTAGGTCGAGGCCATGAAGTCGATCACCGACATCTTCATCAAGCACCCCGTGCTGGCCCTCGTGGTCAACCTGGTGCTCGTTCTCGTCGGCTGGCGCTCCATCTCGGGGCTGCCGGTGCAGCAGTACCCGAAGATCGAGTCGAGCTCGGTCGTCATCACAACCGTCCACACCGGAGCGAGCGCCGAGACGGTCCGCGGCTTCCTCACCACGCCGATCGAGCGCGCGGTGTCCGCCATCGGCGGAGTCGACCACGTCGAGTCGACCAGCCGCGCGGGAGTCAGCACGGTCACCGTGCACCTCGAGCTCGACCACAGCACGACCACCGCCCTCGCGGAGGTCAACGCCCGGTTGCAGCAGGTGCGCTCCGAGCTGCCGAGCGAGGCCGAGCCGCCGCAGGTCGAAGTGCAGCGAGCCGACCGCCCGTACGCGACGTTCTACGTCTCGTTCACGTCGCAGGAGCGCAGCGTTTCGGAGCTGACGGACTGGTTGTCGCGCACCGTCCAACCGCGGCTTTCCACGATCCCCGGCGTTCAGCGCGTCACCAGCAGCGAGGGCGGTCGTCCGATCGCCATGCGCGTCTGGATCGATCCGGACAGGCTCGCATCCGTCGGGCTCGCGCCGGGCGACGTGTACTCCGCCCTGCAGCGCAACAACTACCTCGCCGCCGTCGGCCAGACCAAAGGCAACCTCGTGCAGGTCAGTCTGCTGGCGGACACCGACTTGCGCACGGTCGCGGACTTCGAGCGACTCGTCGTCAGCGAGCGCGAGGGTGCGATCGTGCGGCTGGCGGACGTCGCGCGCGTCGAGCTCGGGGCCGAGGAAGCCACTCTCGCCGCAAAGTACAACCGCGACGAAGGTGTCTACCTCGGCGTCTGGCCGCTGGTGGGCGCCAACGAGATCGACGTCGCCGAAGCGCTGCGCGCGGAGATGGGGCGGCTCGAGTCCGCGCTGCCCAAGGACGTCGACATGCGCCTGGTCTGGGACGGCACGGTGTTCATGCGCGACGCGCTCGAGGAGATCTCCAAGACGCTGCTCGAGACCATCGCGATCGTCGGCCTGGTCGTGTTCCTGTTCCTCGGTTCGGTGCGCACTGCGCTCGTGCCGCTGGTGGCGATGCCGGTCTCGCTGATCGGGACCGCCGCGGTGATGAGCTTGCTCGGCTTCAGCCTCAACCTGCTGACGATCCTCGCGGTCGTGCTGTCGGTCGGACTCGTCGTCGACGACGCGATCGTGGTCGTCGAGAACGTCGCGCGCCACGTGCGGCTGGGCCGGACGCGCACGCAGGCGGCGATCATCGCCGCTCGCGAGCTCTACGGCCCGATCATCGCGATGACGATCACCCTCGCGGCCGTGTACGCGCCGATCGGGTTCCAAGGCGGGCTCACCGGCTCGCTGTTCCTCGAGTTCGCGATCACGCTCGCCGTCGCCGTGCTGATGTCCGGCTTCGTCGCAGTGACGCTGTCTCCCGTGATGAGCGCCAGGGCCGTGCGGCCGGGCGGCGAAGAGGGCCGGCTGACGAAGCTCGTCAACCGCGGCTTCGACGCGCTGAGCCGCGTCTACGTGCGCGTGCTCGACAGCGCGCTCTCGATCCGCTGGACGATCCTCGTCGCCTCGCTGGCGCTGATGCTCGCGGCCGCGCCGATGTACCAGATGTCGCGTCGCGAGCTCGCGCCGGTCGAGGACCAGAGCCACATCAGCCTGTTCTTCGACGCGG
>CALKYE010000159.1 GCA_938003765.1 uncultured Planctomycetia bacterium | reverse complement strand
CGGCGATGCGCGCGGCGTCGCGCGTGGCCTGGCGCTGCGCTTCGTCGAAGTACGCCGGCACGGTGATCACGACCTTGGTGACCTCGATGCCGCCCAGCGCCTTGCAGGCCTGGTCGTGCACCTTCATCAGGATCAGCGCCGAGAGTTCCTGCGGCGTGAACTTGCGGCCGCGCATCTCGAACTGAACGACGCCGTTCTCGTTCTCGCTCAACTCGCACGGCACGCTGGCGGCGTCTTCGCGCGTCTCGGCCAGACCGCGGCCCATGAAGCGCTTGATCGACATCAGCGTGTGCGCCGGATCGACCAGCGCCAACTCGCGCGCGCGCCGACCGACGGCGGGCATGCCCTTCTCGGGGAAGTGGATCGCGCTCGGCACGTAGCCCGAGTCGCCCTCGGGGTGCAGCACGATCGGCCGTCCGTCCTTCCACATCGCTCCGAGCGAGTTGGTCGTGCCCAGATCGATTCCCAGCGCGATGTTCTGCGCGGCGTTGTTGAGGACGTTGAGTTCGATGAAGCCCATGGGAGACGGGGATTGGCGGCGCGTCAGGCGTGCGGGGTCGGCGAGTCGAGTTCGAGCGCTTGGATCTGAGCCAGGGCGTTGTCGAGGTAGCGCAGGACGTTGAGTTGGGCGCGCGCTTCACGCAGCGCGGGCGCGGACGGTTGCGGGAGCGGTTCGAGCGCGCGGCCGAGCGCGGCGAGCGCTGCGGCGCGTTGGGCGTCGAGTTCGTTGCGCAGGGACTCGAGGCCCGCCAGATCGCGCGTGGAGCTCTCGCGCACGCGTTCGAGCTGTTCGTTCCACTCCAGGACCTCCAACAGGAAGGCCTTGGGCATGTCGCGCTGTTCGTTCTCGCTCGGACCGCCCAGCGAGCGCACCAGCCAGTCGCCGCGCGCGCAGGCGTCGAGCAGCGTCTCGCGCGCGTGATTGAGCCGCGCCGTGTTGCGCTCAGCGAGTGCGCGCGTCGCGTCGTCCGCGGCGCCGAAGTAGTCGGGGTGCAGCAGCCGGCCCAGGCGCAGCGAGCGCTTCTTCACCTCGGCCGCGTCGACGAAGTACTGCGGCGCCAGGCCGAGCACTGCGAACGGATCGGGCTCGCGCTCGGGCGCCGCCAGCGCTCCGCACGCGCCGCAGGCGAGAGGGAACTCGAGCGTCGCGCCGCAGGAGGCGCAGTTGGGCGCCGCCTCGCTCACACCGAGAAGCTCTCGCCGCAGCCGCACGTCTTGGACGCGTTCGGGTTGCCGAACTTGAAGCCGCGGCCCATCAGGTTGTCTTCGAAGTCGATCTGCGTGCCGTTCAGGTACAGGAAGCTCTTGGGGTCGCAGACCACGCGCACGCCGTCGATCTCGTAGATCTGATCGGTCTCGGAGACCTGGTCGTCGAAGCCCAGGGTGTACGAGAAGCCCGAGCAGCCGCCGCCCTTGACGCCCACGCGCAGAGCGGTGGCGTCCGGCAGCTTCTGTTCGGCGACGATGCGCTTGACCTCGCTGACAGCGCGTTCGGTGATGGCGATCATGACTACTGCGCCTCCTGGTGTGCGGGCGACTCGACGGAGTTCTTGGCCTTGTAGTCGTTCACGGCCGCCTTGATGGCGTCCTCGGCGAGCACGCTGCAGTGGATCTTCACGGGCGGCAGCGAGAGCTCCTCGACGATCTGCGTGTTCTGGATCGCCAAAGCCTCGTCGAGCGTCTTGCCCTTGATCCACTCGGTCGCCAGCGAGCTCGACGCGATCGCCGAGCCGCAACCGAAGGTCTTGAACTTGGCGTCGACGATGCGGTCGCCTTCGACCTGGATCTGCAGCTTCATCACGTCGCCGCACTCGGGAGCGCCGACGACGCCCGTGCCGACCTGGGTGGAGCTCTTGTCGAGCGAGCCCACGTTGCGCGGGTTGTTGTAGTGATCGAGAACCTTGTTGCTGTAAGCCATGGCAGTGGGTCCGAGAGCGGGTGTGCGTGATTGCGGGTGTGCGTGTGGGGTGGGCCGGCGCTGCTCGCTCAGTGCGAAGCGCCCTGCCACTTGACGGTCTTGAGGTCGATGCCCTCTTGCGCCATCTCGTAGAGCGGCGAGAGTTCGCGCAGGCGCTTGACGGCTGCGATCACCTGGTCGGCCGCGAAGTCGACCTCTTCGCGCGTGGTGAAGCGTCCGATCCCGAAGCGGATCGAGCTGTGCGCCAGGTCCTCGCCGACGTTCATCGCGCGCAGCACGTGGCTGGGCTCGAGGCTGGCGGAGGTGCAGGCCGAGCCCGAGGACACGGCCACGTCGCTGATCCCCATGAGGAGCGACTCGCCCTCGACGTAGGCGAAGCTCACGTTGAGGTTGTTCGGCAGGCGGTGTTCGCGGTTGCCGTTGAGGTGCACGAAGTCGAGCTCGCCGAAGATGCGCTTCTCGAGGTGGTCGCGCAGCTCGGAGCTGCGCTTGGACTCGCTCTCGAGCTCGGTGCGCGCCAGCTCGCAGGCCTTGCCCAATCCGACGATGCCCGGAACGTTGAGCGTGCCCGAGCGCATGCCGCGCTCGTGACCGCCGCCGTCCATCTGCGCGACGATGCGCACGCGCGGGTTCTTGCGGCGCACGTAGAGCACGCCCACGCCCTTGGGGCCGTAGATCTTGTGCCCCGACAGGCACAGCATGTCGACGTGGTCGGCCTCGACGTCGACCGGGACCTTGCCGGCCGCCTGGGTCGCGTCCGTGAACATCAGCACGCCCTTCTCGTGGCACAGCGCGCCGATCTCGCGGATCGGATTGAGCGTGCCGACTTCGTTGTTGGCCCACATCAACGCGACCAGGATCGTGTCGGGTCGCAACGCGGCGGCGACCTGCTCGACGCTCACGCGGCCGGACTTGTCGGGCTGCAGGTAGGTGACCTCGAAGCCCTCCTGCTCGAGGTGCTTGCACACGTCGAGCACGGCCTTGTGCTCGGCTTGGCAGGTGATGATGTGCTTGCCCTTGTCGGAGTACATCTCCGCCGCGCCCTTGAGCGCGAGGTTGATGCTCTCGGTCGAGCCCGAGGTGAACACGATCTCCTTGGGGTTGGCGCCGAGCAGCGCGGCGATCTGCTCGCGCGAGCGTTCGACCGCTTCCTCCGCAGCCCAGCCGTACTTGTGGTTGCGGCTCGCGGCGTTGCCGTAGTGCTCGGTGAAGTACGGCAGCATGGCCTCCACGACGCGCGGGTCGCAGGGGGTCGTGGCCTGGTAGTCGAGGTAGATCGGCAGCTTCATCGGAGTGGTCGCGCTCGGGAGGTGCGGTCGTTGTTCAGGAGAGCGTTGGGCTGGTGCGGGCGCGGGCGCCGGACGGCTGAGGGAGCAGCGACTCGAGCGTGGTGTGCTCGAGCAGCCCCCAGAGCTGTTCGCGGACCCGGTGGACGGGAGAGCGGATCGGGCACAGCGGCTGGACTTCGCAGCCGCCGCCCTTCAGCACGATCGGCGACTCACAACTGGTCAGCGGCGGCGCGCCTTCGAGCGCTGCGACGATCTGGCCCAGCGTGATCGCCTCGGGGCGTCGACTCAGCGCGTAGCCGCCCGTCGCCCCGCGCTGGGACTCGACGAGCGAGTGCTTCTGCAGCGCCTTGAGGACCTCGGCGACGAGGCGACGCGGGATCGGATAGCGGTCGCAGATCTCACGCGCGCTGACGAACGCTCCGGAGTCCACGGCGCCGCGCTCGGCGATGTGGACCAGGGCGATGAGCCCGTACTCGGTGCGTTTGGTCAGTTGCAGCATGTCGGTCGTCGGCCGCCGCCTCGGGGGACCGATACCGCACCGATTTGGTGCTATTTGGATCCCCAAAAAAGGCCGCCAGAAGCGGCCCATGGCGTCTTTCGACGGCCATCAGAATAGGACGATCGGCCTCCGCGGGCCAGAACCGCGAGCGAAAATCTCCCGCGAACGTGAGAGTGCGCCTCTG
>CALKYE010000158.1 GCA_938003765.1 uncultured Planctomycetia bacterium | reverse complement strand
TCGAAAAGAACGACATCGAGCGCGGCATGGTGCTCGCCAAGCCCGGCTCGATCACCCCGCACACCGAGTTCGAGTGCGAGGTGTACGTGCTCTCGAAGGAAGAAGGCGGCCGTCACACGCCGTTCTTCACCGGCTACCAGCCGCAGTTCTACTTCCGCACGACGGACGTGACCGGCAAGGCCACGCTGCTCGGCGGCGCCGAGATGTGCATGCCCGGCGACAACGTGAAGATGTCGGTCGTGCTGCAGACCCCGATCGCCATGGACGAGAAGCTGCGCTTCGCGATCCGCGAAGGCGGTCGCACGGTCGGCGCGGGCGTCGTCACCAAGATCCTGAAGTAGTCCAGTTCCAACGGCCGCCGGCGGTGAGCAGCGCTCGCCGCCGGCGGCTGCGCCTCTGCGTCGCCGAGCCCGCCGGGCGCGAGTGATTCAGTGCGGCGCCCCGACGACCAGCCAACGCGAGATCCACGATGAAGACCAAGGAGCGGTTCGTGTTCTTGGAGTGCACGGCCTGCAAGAACCGCAACTACACGACCTTCAAGCGCCAGAAGTCGGGGTACAAGCTCGAGAAGAAGAAGTACTGCCCGTTCTGCCGCAAGCACGTGTCGCACAAGGAGCACAAGCTCTGAGCGAACGCTCGCGCCTCGCGCAGCGTTTCCAGGCCCGATCCCGCGTGGCGCTCTTCGCTCTCGCGCGAACGAGTCGCCACACCGCGGCGCCCTCGAATGCGAGGCGCGCCACCTGCGTCCTGTCGAACCCAACCCCCCCCCCGCAACCACCTCCTGCACATGGCAGCCTACAAGCCTGATCAAGGGCGCATGGCGCGCATGGCCATCTTCTGGGCCGTCGCCGCGCTGATCTTCTATGGCTGCAAGTCGCTGCGCGAGACGCTCAGCGGGCTCTCCTCCAGCTTGGCCGCGCCCATCTCGGACGAGTTCCGCAGGCTCCCCGTCGTCGGCGTCGAGCTGACTCCGGCGTTCCTGATCGCCAGCGTCTGCTTCGTGGGTGGGTTGATCGTCGCCAAGCGGATCCAGGACCAGCCCAAGAACGCGGACCTGCTCATCGAGACCGAGACCGAGCTGCGCAAGGTCACCTGGCCGTCGGCGCAAGAGGTCTTCAACTCTTCGCTGGTGGTCGTCATCTGTGTCGTGGTCTTGATGGCCTTCCTGGCGGGCGCCGACTGGCTGCTCGCGCGCGTCACCAACAACATCCTGGGGATCGGTGGCTGATGGCGCATCGCTGGTACTTCGTCCGTTGCCAGTCGGGTCAAGAGGACTCGATCTGCAAGCAGGTTCAGCTGCGCGTGAAGATGGCCGGCGTCGCCGACATCGTTCCGCAGGTGCTGGTTCCGTTCGAGCGCGTCACCGACCTCAAGGGCGGCAAGAAGCGCGTCGTGAACAAGAAGCTGTACCCCGGCTACCTGATGCTGCAGGCCGACATCGACGACGCCGAGGATGCTCGCGTGCGGCAGGCGCGCGCCACCGTGCGCGACACGCCGAAGGTCGGGGACTTCCTCGGTGGACGCGGCGAGCCGGTGCCGATGCCGGACCACGAGGTGCAAGCCATCCTCTCGCGCATGTCCGACACCCAGACCGCGCTGGCCGTCAACATCGGCCTCAACCGCGGTGACATGGTGAAGATCAAGTCCGGGCCGTTCGAAGGCTTTGATGGAGCCGTCGAGGATGTGTCGCCGGACAAGGGCACGGTGAAGGTCGTTGTGACGATCTTCGGTCGACCGACGCCTGTCGAACTCAAGTACTGGGAAGTGGAGCCCGTCTAGCCCCCTCCCGCCACCGAGCCATTCCAGGTTCAAAGGTTCCGAGCAGTCATGGCCAAGGAAGTCGTAGCCAAGATCAAGTTGCAGTGTCCGGCCGGGCAGGCCACCCCTGCGCCGCCGGTCGGACCGGCGCTCGGCGCGCATGGCGTGAACATCGCCATGTTCGTCAAGCAGTTCAACGACGCGACGCGCAAGGACATGGGCTTGGTGATCCCTGTCGAGATCACCGTCTTCAAGGACAAGAGCTTCGAGTTCCTGCTGAAGTCGCCGCCCGCCGGCGTGTTGCTCAAGAAGGCGGCCGGACTGGAGAGCGCCGCGGCCGCACCTGGTCACGAGATCAAGGGCAAGGTCACCAAGGCGCAGGTGCAAGAGATCGCCAAGATGAAGATGAAGGACCTCAACGCCCGCGATCTGGATGCGGCCTGCCGCATCATCGAAGGCACCGCGCGCGCCGCGGGAATCAAGGTGGAGGGCTAGTCACGCCATGGTCAAGCAATCCAAGCGCTACCGCGCAGCGTCCGCCAAGGTGGACCGCAACAAGGTGTACGAGCCCGGCGAGGCCTTGACTCTGCTCAAGGGACTGCCCGGCGCGAAGTTCGACGAGACCGTGGAGGTCGCCGTTTCGCTCGGCATCGATCCGCGCAAGTCGGATCAGCTGGTGCGTGGCGCGGTGTCGCTCCCCAAGGGCCTCGGCAAGACCATCAAGGTGATCTGCTTCGCCGAAGGCGACAAGGCGGCGGCGGCTACGGCCGCAGGCGCGGATGTCGTCGGCTCGGGCGAGCTCGCCGAGAAGGTGCTCGCCGGCTGGACCGACTTCGACATCGTGATCGCCAGCCCCGACATGATGAAGCACGTCGGTAAGCTCGGAAAGGTGCTCGGCCCGCAGGGCAAGATGCCCAGCCCGAAGTCGGGCACCGTGACGCCTGACGTCGCGGCGGCCGTGCGCGAGTTCAAGGCCGGCAAGGTCGAGTTCCGCACCGACGCGGGCGGCAACGTCCACGCTCCCGTCGGCAAGCGTTCGTTCGCGGCGGAGGATCTCGAGATCAACCTCCGCGCTTTCCTCGATCACCTGATCGCCATGCGTCCGGCCGCGGTCAAGGGACAGTTCGTGCGCAAGGTGTCGGTCTCCACGACCATGAGCCCCGGCGCGTGGATCAACTACGGAGCGACCACCCATGCCTAATCTCGTCAATCGCCTGCTGTCGACCGAGTACGACAGCGTTCTGGGCAAGTCGGAGGGCGTGATCATCTGCACGCTCGGCGGAATCACGGTCCACGAGCTCGAGCGCATCCGCGGCGAGCTCGCCAAGGAGAACGTGCGGCTGCGCATGGTGCGGAACTCGCTCCTGCGCCGCGCCATGGCCGAGCGCGGCTTCGAAGCCACCCCCGAGATGCTCGCCGGCAACATCGGCGTCGCCGTGGGTTCGATCGAAGGCACGATCCACGCCGCCAAGGTGCTCACCGCGCCGGAAGTCAGGAAGGCCGGAAAGCTCCAGCTCCGCGCTGCGATCTTCGACGGCTCGCTGATGGGTCCGGCCGACACCGCGATGCTCGCGGGACTCCCCGACAAGCAGACCCTGCGCGCCCGACTGTTGAGCTGCATCCAAGGTCCCGTTCAGGGCCTGGTCTCGGTGCTCAACGCGCTGCCCAGCAGCACCGCTCGCGTCCTTCAAGCCCATGTCGACCAGCAGTCCGCTCCGGCGGAAGGTTCGGCGCCGGCCGCGTGATTCCACGCGACCGATCGACATCGAGCACCTGTTCTCACCGCTCGCGGCCCGGTCTCGCCCTCGTGGGGCGGCGATCACCAGCGCGCGGATCCGTTCGAGTCCGGCGGGCGTCCTCCGCCGGACGGGTGCGAGCAGCACCCAACCGTTTGCCCTCTAGCCCTTTGCCAGGAGTGAATCCCATGTCCGATACGAATGTTCTCGAGCCCGAGCTCATGGCCATCGTCGAGAAGCTCGACGGCCTGACCCTCATGCAAGCGTCGAAGGTCGTGAAGCACCTCGAAGAGCGCTGGGGCGTCAGCGCGGCCGCTCCGGTCGCGGTCGCCGCGGCCCCCGCCGGTGGCGCTGGCGCCGCTGCGCCTGCCGCCGAAGAGAAGACGGCCTTCACCGTGGTGCTCGAGAGCGTGCCCGCGGACAAGAAGATCGCCATCATCAAGGAAGTCCGCGCGATCACCGGCCTGGGTCTCAAGGAGGCCAAGGACCTGGTCGACGGCGCGCCCAAGCCGGTCAAGGAAGGCGTGACCAAGGAAGAGGCGGACAAGATGAAGAAGCAGCTCGAGGACGCCGGCGGCAAGGTCAAGCTGACCTGATCGTTGGTTTCCCCCTGCTTCCAGACGCGCCGCGCGTTCCTCGCGCGGAGATCGCGGGACCGCGCGCGCTCGATTGGCGATCGCGCGCGGTGTCGCGCTTGCTTGTTTGAGGTGCAAGTGACGGGACAGTCGCCCGGCGGCTCGAGGCCCCGTGGCGCTGCAGTCGACGCTCGGGCGTCGATGGCCTGAGCGCGCCCGTCCACTCACTCTCCGACCGTGTTGATCGCCCGCCTGCGCGGGTGCTGCGGCTCGACTCCGTCGCGCCGCCCGACCTCGACTCGAAGCCCAGAAGCCATCTCTTCGCCGCCGGCCGGACGTGCCGGGCGTGTCTCGCGGTCCTGCCGCGTGAAGCCGCCCCGCACTCGAAGTCCCCGACGCCGCGCAGACGCCCGGTGGGGCGCAACCCACACACCCAGCCATGAGCCTGACCAAGACGGCCCCCAAGAGCTTCGCGCGCTACCCCAAGATCATCGACATCCCCGATCTGGTCGAGATCCAGACCGCGGCCTACCAGGACTTCCTCCAGCTCGAGACGCCTCAGGGGTCGCGCAAGGGCGCGGGTCTGGAGGCGCTGCTCAAGGAAGTCTTCCCGATCTACAGCTACGACAAGACGATGTGCCTGGAGTACATCGGCTACGAGC
>CALKYE010000157.1 GCA_938003765.1 uncultured Planctomycetia bacterium | reverse complement strand
AATCCGTTCTGTGCGGCGCGAGGCGGCACGCCGCGCGGCGACGCCGGACTGCTACCCGGTGTTCTGCATGCCGCGCGCGATGCCGCGCACCGTCGCGAACAGTGCGCGCTCGAGGTCGGGATCTTCGCGGCCCGAGGCGCGCCAGCGCGCGAGCAGGTCGACCTGCAGGAAGCTCATCGGGTCGACGTAGGGGTTGCGCAGCTCGATCGAGCGTTGGAGCCGCGGATCGCGGTCGAGCAGGCGCTTGGAGCCGCCGATCGCGAGCACCGCATCGCAAGCGGCGGCGTGGTCGGCGCACATGTGCGCGAAGATGCGTTCTCCGCTCGGGCCGGACAGCGCCGAGTAGCGCCGCGCGATGCCGAGGTCGGACTTGGCGAGCACCATCTCGAGGTCGGCGACGAGCGTCTGGAGGAAGGTCGAGCTCTGCACCGCGTTTCGGAGCGTGTCGAGCCCGTGACGTTCGAGCGCCTTCTGCAGCGCGGCGCCGGCCCCGAACCAGCCGGGCAGCAGGTGACGGCTCTGCGTCCAAGCGAAGACCCACGGAATCGCGCGCAGGTCCAGCACGCCGCGCATCTCGCGTCGTCGAGAAGGCCGCGAGCCGAGCGCGAGCCGCTCGATCACGTCGATCGGCGTCGCGGCGCGGAAGTAGTCGATGAACTCGCGATCGTCTTCCACCAGCGCGCGGAAGGCGGCGCGCGCATCGCTCGCGAGCTCGAGCGCCAGCGGGTCGACGTCGTTCGCGGCCTTGGGCTCGCGCAGGTCGCGCCACGTGCGTTCGACGACCGCCGCGAGGAGCAGATCGAGCGTGCGCTCGGCGATGCCGACCACGCCGAACTTCGCGCGCACGATCTCGCCTTGCTCGGTGACGCGCAGACGGCCGCCGAGCGAACCCGGCGGCGAAGCGAGGATCGCGTCGCGCGGCTTGGAACCGCCGCGGCTGGCCGAGCCGCCGCGACCGTGGAAGAAGCTCAGCTCGACCCCGCGCCGTGAGGCGACTTCGAGCAGCTCGCACTGCGCGCGCTGGAGCGCGACTCGCGACGCGATCATCCCCGAGGTCTTGTTGCTGTCGCTGTAGCCCAGCATGACCCACTGCCGATTGCCGCGCGCGGCGACGTGCGCGCGATAGATCGGCGCGGCGAGCAGCGCTTCGAGGGTCGCCGGCGCGCGCTCGAGGTCGTCGACGGTCTCGAACAGCGGCGCGATGTCGATCGGCGCGGCGCCGTCGCGCTCGTAGCCTGCAGCGCGCGCGATGCACATCACCGCGAGCGCGTCGTCGGGGCCCTGCGCCATGCTGAGCACGAACAGCCCGATCGCGTCCTCGCCGTAGCGCTTGCGCACGTCCGCGATGGCGCGCACGACATCGGTCGAGCGCTGCGCGTCGGGACCGGCGATCTTCAGCGGGGTCGAGCGGTCCTCGAGCGCCGCGAGCAGTCGGCTCGTGCGTTCGTCGGCCGAGAGCTCCTCGAACGCGCGCACTCCGAGCAGCTCGCCGACCGCGCGGCGGTGCTCGAGCGAATCGCGGCGCACGTCGAGCGTCGCGAAGTGCAGCCCGAAGCAACGCACGCGCTCGATGAGTCGCCTCACGCGCGCGAGCCCGGCGTGGCGGCCGCCCATGCCGGCGAGGCTCTGCGCGAGCGCGACCAGGTCGTCGAGGAACTCTCCGGCGTCGGCATAGGCGTGCTCGCGCTCGTCGCGCGTCGCCTCGAGCCGCGCGGACATCAGCCACAGGTGCTCGCGGTGCAGCATGCCCGCGTAGCGCGCCGGAATCCCCGCGGCCGCCTCGGGCATCCGCTCGCGCAGCGCCTCGACTCGTGCGACGTACTCGAGCGCGAAGTCGACGCGCGTGCGCGACTGACTCAACCGGCGGAACAGCGCGCGCAGTTCCTCGACGTAGCGTTCGATCGCGCGCTCCGATTGGCGCGCCACCGACGAGCGAATCGTGTCCGGTCCGACGGCCGGGTTGCCGTCCATGTCGCCGCCGATCCACGAACCGAAGCGCAGCCGGGTCGAACGCGCAGAGCGACGCGCTTCGCGGCCGAACGTTGCGCCGACCGCGCGCTCGAACTCGCGACGCGCGCGCGGCGCGGCGATCCACAGACTCTCGCTCAGGAAGAACAGCGCGTGCTCGAGCTCGTCGGCGACCGTCGGTCGGTCCGCACGGTGCTCCTCGGTCTGCCACGCGATCGTCAGCTCCTCGCGCACGATGCGCAGCGCCTGCGCGTCGGTGAGGCGGCGGCCGCGCGCGAGCAGCGCGCTCGCGATGCGCTGTTCCTTCGAGAGCAGCGTGCGCCGCAGCGCCTCGGTCGGATGCGCGGTGAGCACCGGCTCGACGACGACGTTCGCGAGCACTTCACCGAGCTCTTCGGCCGTGGCGCCGGCGCGCGCGAGCTCGGCCAGCACCGCGCGAGCGCTCCCGGGCTGCGCGGCGCCTTGCGATCGATAGCTCGCGCGTCGCCGCAGGCGCTGCAGCCGCTCGGCGGTGTTCACCAGCCCGAACCACGCCGAAAACGCGCGCGCCACGCCGAGCGCCGCGTCCGGCGGAAGGCCCTCGAGTCCGCTCGCGAGCTCCGCCTCGGCGCCCGCTTCGTCAGCGCGTCGGGCGATCGCACGGCGACGCGCGGACTCGACGCGGTCGTACAGCGCCTGCGAACCCTGCTCGCGCAGCAACTGCCCGAGCATGCGGCCGAGCACGCGCACGTCCCGCCGCAGAGGCAGTTCCTTCGCGCGGTCCTTCGCTCCGCTTCGTTCGACTCGGGCCATGGACTGCGAAAGGTACGCCGTACGCGCGCGAGACGCACGACGGCCGGGCGGGCGAGTTGTCGCATGGTCGCGCAAGTCCGCGTGGTTCGAAGTCCTGGTCCGGCTGTGAATTCTCTGACGCCGCACGCGCGGTTCGGTCCGATTCGCGAGCTCGTCGGGCTCGGCATGGCGCGCCGTGATCCGCTGTGGCAGCGCCTCACTGCGTTGCTCGCGCGGCTCGCGCACAGGGCAGCGAAGTGACGTCAGCTCCGCGGCGCGCTGCCGCACGTGACGGTGTGCGTGACGATCTGCGGATGAACGACAAAGCGAACCACGTCCAGCCCCACGATGCCCGGCGGTCGTCTCGGTGGGGAGGTGGCGCGGATGGAGAGCGCGAGCGCGGAGTCTCGAGCGAACTCTGGCGCGGTCGCGATGGCGCCATCGGGAGAGTCCTGGCTGCGCGGAACACGCCGGGACGAACTCGCGCTCGTGTGTCGCGGGCGAGCAGCGCGCACGGCGGCGTGAGACGCCGGCGACTCAGACGAACTCGAGCTGTTCGCGAGAGCGCTGCCAATCAAGTCTCGGCGCGGGGTGCGCGGGCCTCTTCGGACGACCGAGGATCTTGCGCACGACGACTGGACTGCGATCTGTGCGATGAGTCGTCGCGGAGCGCCGCAGCGCCGGCAGGTCAGACCGTCGAAGGCGCAACCGCGTCGCAGGAACTCCGCCCGTGTTGCGCGGGACGAGTGCGAGCGGGAATCACTACTGGCGCTGAACGCGCTCGATGAGTCGGACGCGCGCGATGGACCGTTCTCTCGCGCACGACGCCGTTCAGGTCTGCGCTACTCCGGCGGCAGCTCGTAGATGCCGTGCTTCGCGTCGATCAAGCGCCTCTGCCGCGCGAGCTCCCTCCACACCTCCGGCGGATAGCGCGGCGGCGGAGTGACGCCCTGGATCCCGGAGCGCCTTCCGTCGGTCATCGGGTTGCGCGTCAGTCCCGACTCGTCGTTGAGCCGCGTGACCTTCAGGCTCTTTCGAAACGCCGTCATCGCACGCCGCAACACCTCGCGGTCCTGCACCGGCAAGTTGCGACGTCCGCTCGTCCACGCCTCGACGATCGCCGCCAGCGCGTCCGTGTTCCGCGCATCGACCGCCTCTGCAACTTCAGGCTCCGCCGCGCGCGCCGCACCCAGCGCCGCGTCGGCCTCCTCCCACGCCGCCGCATCTCCGGCTCGCGCCCGTTCGATCACTCGGCCCAGGAGCGCACTCAACAACGCCATTTGAGGATCGAACATGGCGAGAGCATAGGTCGCGCGCTCGCCCGCGCCGCGCGCCGAACTGATTAGTCGATGCGCAACGCGCTCGCCACGCGGCGGGGGATCGGCCCGACCACGGGGCGGCGACCGCTCGCGCGTCAGGGCGCGAATGTGATCGCGAGCGCGTTGGAGAAGTTGCCCGTGAAGCCGCACGCGGCGCTCGGGGCGCCTTCGCGATACCAGACCTGGAAACTCACTACCTGGCCGGGCGACCACGTACTCCATGCGCCCAAGCTCGGGACGTCCCAGCCGGCGGTCTTCGCGTGCGCGACGCGCTGGATCGGCGCTGCGATCGCCAGCAGGCCGCCGGTGAACGGTGTGGGTGCGGGCGCGGCGACTCCGGCGAGGAGGAAGTTCCGGCCAAGCAGTGAGAACGGACTGACCCATGCGCCTCGGACGTGGAACAGCAGCTCACGCTGCGCGATCGAGGTCGAGCCCCACGCGCGCAACGCCGCGCCGACGCCGAGCGAATTGGCGCAGCCTTCGCCGGGCGCGCCGTTCGCGCACGGGCACGGCCCAGAGCTGCCGTCCCCGAAGGCAAAGGGAACGCCGACGAGTTCGGAATACGAACCCTCGACGAGCAACCACTTCCCGCGAGCGTTGCTGGTGGCGGGCAGTCCGAGCAACACCTCGTCGATTCCGTCGCCATCGCGATCGGATGCTGCGGAGGCGGAAGTGGAGAAGACCTCGAAGGTCGCCGCGACGGCTCCCGTTGCGAGAGAACGCGCGACGAAACGCCTGGCGGCAACGTCCGTGAGCAGCAGATCGTCCGCGCCGTTGCCGTCGAAGTCGCCGTGCAGCGGCGCGCCGCCCAAGCTGATGGGAAGCAACTCGGGAAAGCTGCGCAGCACCGCGCCGGTCGAGCTCGCCACGATGTCGGTGAACGACGCGAACGTCTGTGGGTCGTACTTCGAGAGCGCGAGGTCGGCCAGGCCGTCGCCGTCGACGTCGCTCACCCCTTGCGCGGACACGCTGCCTGAAGCCGCGCCCGCGTGAACGGCGAGCGTCGCCCCACTTGCTCCCGAGAACACGTTCGCCGTCGATGCGTTGTTCGTGTCGGGACCCACGTAGTAGTCGGGCGCGCCGTCGCCGTCGAGGTCGCCGAGCACGGCGAAGGAGTAACCCTCGAGATGCGTGCGAAGGATGCTCGCGTCGAGGCCCGAGGCGATCGCGACCTCGGTCGTGGGAAAGCCGCCGACGAAGCGCGACTGTCGGAAGATCAGATCGTCGCGGCCATCGAAGTCGACGTCGCCGAGCTGTTGCGGCGCGTCGCGCCACGCGGTTCCGGTCGCGGCGCCGGACCACGGCCAGAGCGCCACCGAAGCGCCGCTCGCCCCCGAAAGGACCTCGACCGCATCGATGGCGCCGGTGAACTCGTCGCGCGTCTCGGCGAACAGGTCCAGCACGCCGTCTCCGTCCACGTCGCCGAACAGTCCCTGCGCGCGCTGGATCTCACGCAATGTTGCGCCGTCCGTTCCGCGACAGATGCGAACGCCGCGCGCATGTCGAACGGCGTACTCGGCGACACCGTCGCCGTCGACGTCCTGGAAGAGCCCCACGGACAAGCCGAGCCCCTCGCGCGGCAGCGAGCCATAACTCTCGATGAGCGGATTCTGGGCGGCGGCCGACGAGGCGATCGAGGCGAGCGCGAGACCGCGCAGGTAGGTCGAGAGCATGGTGATCCTCCGGGTCCGCCCAGGGATGGACCCGGCGCTAGCGCGTTCGCCCAACAAGGTCACTCCTTCCACAGGCCCGCAACGCTGTGACGAGAACTGGTCCACATCAACGGCAGCGCGCGACGAGACGCGCTCGAGGAACGGGAGCGGGTCGACGGAGTCGGCGCTCGCGCCGTCACGCCCGTGAGGTTGGAGGCGGCAGACGATGCGGCGCTCCGATGCGAGCGCGAGGTGCTGCGTCGCGATCGGCGTACGAGTCGCGTTGCGGCGGAGAGGCTCGAGTCGCACGAACTCGCCGACGGACACGAGCACGTTGGCGAGCGTCGAGGGGCCGTCGCAGCTTGCGCGCAGCCAGCCGCGCAACGGCGGTGGCGCTGGACCCTTGCGAGTCCAGCCGGCCAAGCGACGACGGCCCTCGATCGTTCCGTCCAGAGCAGAGGCAGATCACAGGCAGATCGTGAACCTCAATCCGTTGCTGAGTCCCGTCGTGGACGGGCTCTGCGGATCGCGCATCCACCACTGGGCATGGAGCGTGTCGCCGACGTTCACGCCATTCGCGTTCAGGTAGGCGTTCGAGAACGTGAAGTCGTAGACGCCCGTGCAGTCGACTCCGCTGGCCGAGCCCCCGCTCGGTTGCGACGGAGTGCGGCGCACCGGGTTCGCGACGCACTTGTAGCCACCCTGGAAGGGCGTGGCCGACGCCGCGTAGCCCCAGAACATCAGCCCAGGTCGCTGGTTGAGCACGCGCGTGCATCTGACCTCGAACTGACCGCCGCTCAGCGAAGGCGAACCGCTCGAGCCGATGAGCGGAAGACAGCCGGCCGAGTTCAGCTTCGAGGTGCAGTAGGCCGTGATCGGCTGCGCGTTCGCGTACACCGGACCGAAGTGCACGGCCGGGCCCCAGTTGCCCGAGCGGTCCTGCGCACGCAGGTGGAAGTAGCGTGCGTTCGTCGACGAGCCGATGTTCACGGCGTAGCTCGACTGCTGCGGCGGGAAGTTGAGCGACCCGCTCGGCAGCGTCGTCGGAGACGTGTCCCAGAAGCCTCGATATCCGGCGATGCCGCTGATCGCGTCGGTCGCGTGGCTCCACGTCATGGTGACCGCGGTGTCGCACGACGAGACGCCCGTCTGGTGCGTGGTCGACGTCAGGTTGCTCGGACCCACGGGCGCCGTTCCGTCGACGTACACGTTCACGCTGACGTTGCGGTCGACGCAGTTGTCGCTGCGGCTCTGCACGAGGAAGTTCTTCACTCCCTCGCTCAACCACAGCGTCTTCCACGTCACCGCGCGGCTCGAGTTGGGTCCGATGTTGCCGAGCTGCACGTCGCGGCCGCTGTGCGCGTTGCTGGTCAGGACCGCGGTGACCCCGTCCTTCAGGAGCGCCGTGACCGACACCAGGAAGTCGCCGACCGAGAACGAGTCGAGGAACACCGCCGAGGCGAAGTGCTCGGGGTTGTAGTAGTTGGCGGTGATCTCGACCTGCTCGCCGGGGACGACGTACTGATCGTCGGCCGTCACGGTCAGCACGCCGTCGGGCGTCGTGTCGCCGTAGGAGACGATCGCGCACACGCCGACCTTGCAGTTGGAAGTGACGCTGTCGGGATAGACCTTGAGCCGCCACGTGCCCGCGATCGGGTTGTTGAGGATGCGGATCTCGGTGTTGTCGCGTGTGCTCTGCTGCGCGGACCACTCACCGGTGTCGCCCCCGGCCGTGAGCGGCGGCTGATCGATCCACAGGTCGAGGTCGTTGACGAGCGCGGAGCCGGCGCCCGCCGAGGCCGCGACTTCGTTGTAGGTCATCACCACGGTGATGCGCGTCGCGCCGGACGAAACGGGCACGTCCACGGAGGCGAATCCGAGAGCCGTCTGGGTCCAACCCCAGAAGTAGAGCTGCGTGTCCGCCGTACTCCAGTTGCTCTTGAGCGAGTCGATGCGCCCGGCGCCGTAGATGTTGAGGTGGTGCGACGAAGCGGTGCTCGGCGTGCTGAGGATCGCGTTGTCCTTGGTCACGGCGCCGGCCATCAACACCGCCGCCAGCGTGCCGGGGTTGTGGCGCAGGAACGGATGGTGGTCGCAGAGCTGCGCGGCGACGGCGCTGACGTGCGGCGCCGCGATGCTCGTTCCGCCCACGGACGTGTAACCGTTGCCCGTCAGGTGCTCGGTGGTGAGCGTGTAGTCGCCGGGCGCGACGACGTTCGGCTTCCAGCGCAGGTCCTTGGTCGGCCCGCGGCCCGAGCTGTTCGCGATCGTGCCGGGATAGCCGAAGTTCAGGTGCCAGAAGTCCTGGCAGTTGCCCGGCGTGAAGGCGTTCTTCGCCGAGCCCATCTGCGACAGCGTCTGTGACCCGGGCCCGTAGTTGTGCGCGATCCAGACCTGCAGTTGCTGGTAGGCGTAGACGTCGGCGTCGATCGAGCGAGCGTTGAGCTCGGTCCCGTCGTAAGGCGCGTCGGCGGAGTTGTAGTAGCCCCACGAGTGATTGACGACGTGCGGACGCGGCGTGGTGAAGCCCGAGCCGTCGGTGAACGATCCGTGCAGCGAGTTCAGGATCGTGCCGATGGCGGCGCCGCCGTAGGCGCCGTCGTCGTTGAACGCCTTGACGTTGAAGAACCGTCCCGACGGTCCCCACCCCAGTCGATTGGCGCCGCCTTCGTGCCGCGGCGCAACCGCACCGCTTCCGTGGTAAGTGCCGGCCACGAGGGTGCCGTGCCCGCCGAGGTCGATGTTCGTGGGGTGCTGCGATTGTGAGTGGTTGAACCCCACCCAGTAGAAGCCCGTGAGCCCCTGGTGCGCGTAGTCGATGCCGGTGTCGCACTGGCCACCGACGACGGCCTGGCTCGTGCCGCCGTCGTAGTACAGACGCGTGTAGTCGGCGTGGATCATCGGCATCGTCTCGTCGTGGCCGAGCGTCGGCACGACCTCGTGCTCGACGTACTGCACGAAGTCGAGCGCGACGAGCTCCTCCAGCATCGACGGCTTGATGCGTGCGCGGAAGGCGAGCACGGGCTCGTGCCACTCACGCACTTCGACGCCGAGCTCTTCGAGGGCCTGGTGACGCCAACCGTTGGAGCTCCAGATGCGCGGCGCGAGGGTCTCGTCGAGCGGCACGACACTCCCGTCGGGACCGCCGTACTCGCCGCTGCCCGCGGGCGCGGACGTCGACGCTTCGCACAAGTCTGAATCGAAGACGTTGATCCATACGTCGAGCAGTTCCGCCGCGTCGGCGCTCTCGACGCGCCGCGCGAGCGCGGGGTGCCGCTTCTGCCACGGCCGCGCGAGACCGACCCAGCGCACGGCGTCGTGCTCCGCGAGCGCTTCGAGCGCCTCTGCGGTGACTGCCGCCTTCAACGTGTAGTGCGGATGGAAGCCGAGGAAGCGCACTCCGAGCCGTTCGAGCTCGGCCAGCCGCTCGTCGGTGATGCGCTTGGCGAACATCACGAACGCGTAGCGCTCGTTCGAAGGATTCGCGCTGGAGTCTGCGAACGAAGCGACGAGCCGCGGATCGATGCGCTCGTCCGCCGGCGGGTAATGCGGTCCCGCAGCGGAGTTGAGGAAGAACGGATCGCCCTTGGCGGGCGCGACGAGCTCGTCGCCGTTCTCGCCTTCGGAGTACACCGCGGGTTCGGGCAGCGGAATGGCGTCGTCCAGGCGCTCGATCGGAAGCATCGAGTAGGGTCCGCCCGAAAGACCGCCCACCGGCTCGCGCACCTCCAGCGCCGCGTCGTCGGGCGTCACGGCGCTCGGGGGATCGCTGACCGTCACGGGCGACGGGTGACGAGGATCGACGTTCTGAACGAGCGCTGCGGACGCGAGCGCGATCACCAGACTCGAGGCCATGACCTTCCTCCTGTCTTCGAGGGGCGGGGAGCGGACGCCCGCGAAGCGCTCGACGAAAACGACGCGCTCGCGGGCCCATGCGAGCGAAACTCCACGCGATCCGTCGGCCGCGCGGCCCTTCGACGCCTGACCATCGATCCGCGCGAATCGCTGAGCGTTACGGCGCTCTCGTTCTTTATCTCAGTGGACTCGGCGGCGACGCGCCGCGCCGAGCGCGAGGAGCGCCTGGGGCGCGTGCGCGACGGCGTCGACATCGACCCGGTGTCGAGCGCATCTGCCTCGAGCGCGTCCTTGTCGCCGTGGATCGCGGACGCGAGCGCAGGTCCGAGCTGCGCCGCTCACACGGACCACTGCGTTCCGGAAGCCGCGTCTGCGCCGGCGCGCTCGTTCGAGAACTGACTGATGTTCGACGGGGGCGGCGCGCTGTGCTCTGCGCCGCCGCTGAGCTGACAGCCGACGACCGCGATCGACGGCGCGTCGAGCGCGCAGCCGCGGGTCGCTGTACCACGTGCGCTGCTCGGACTAGCGCGCGACGATCCGTGTTTGCGCCGCGACCCGAACAACTCCTCCGGCAGCGACCTGTGGGTCGACGTCGATGTCACGTTCGACGACAGACAGTCCGGCAAGTCATTCGAACAGCCGCGTTCCACCGCCACTGAGGGCGCGCCCGTCGCCGTTGCGCGCGGCCTTCAACGTGCGGAGGACGCGTCGAGGGTGCGCAGCTCGCGCTCGACGCGCTCCAGCTCGACCTTCGCGGACTCGGCGCGCTGCCGCAGCAGTTGCAGCGCGGCCTCGAAGTGCTCTTTCGCGGTCGAACGGTCGTCGCTGCGCGCAGCGCACATGCCGAGCACGTACTCGGCGCGGCCCAGCGCCAGCGGGTCGGGCGTGTCGAGCGCGCGCAGCGTCGCGGCGGCTTCGCCGACCCAGTTCGCGGCGCCTTCGAAGTCGCCGGTGTCGAGCAGGAACACTCCGTACCCGTACAGCGTCTCCGCGAGCGCTTGGGGCGCCGTTTCCGACGCGCGGCGGATCGCGATCGCGCTCGACCACAGCTCGCGGGCGCGCGCGTCGTCGCGCTGCGCATGTCGCACGACGGCGAGCTTCGTCAACGTGTCGGCGAGGACCGGGTGTTCGTCGCCGAGGCGCCGACGTTGGAGCGCGAGCGCTTCTTCGAGGCTGCGCGCCGCGCCCTCGTAGTCCGAGACCGCGAGTGACATCGCCGCGTGGTTCGCCAGCGCGAGAGCCAGCTCGCGCTCTCCGTCCCCGCGAAGTTCGCGATAGCCCGACTCGGCGCGCGCCAGAGCCTCCAGCGCTTCGTCGCTTCGACCGCTGCGCCACAGCGTGGTCGCCAGATTCGAGAGCGTCTGCAACGTCAGCGGGTGTCCGGGTCCGAGCGTCGACTCGCGAATGTCCAACGCCTCGCGCAGCTCCTCGGTCGCCGGCTCGAAGCGCGCTTGATCGGCGTGCGCCGCCGCGAGGTTGTTGAGGCTCTCGGCCACGGCGAGCGTGCGATCGCCGGCCGCGCGCCGCAGCGCCAACGCCTCGACGTGCAGCGCTTCGGCCTCATCGGAGCGGCCGAGAGATCGCAGAGCCGCGGCCAAGTCGTTGGCTCGACCCGCGACCTCCGCGTGGATCTCGTTCTTCGCGGCGCGGTGCAGCTCCAGCGCGCGCTCGAAGTGCTCGGCGGCTTGCGCGAACTGTCCCGCTTCGTAGCAGAAGTGACCGAGCGACGTGAGCGAGCGGGAGTACTCGAGCGAGCGGACGCCGAACGTGGCCTCGCGAATCGCAAGCGCTTCGCGGATCAGTCCCTCGGCGTCGTCGAACAGCTCGAGCCGCAGCGCCACCTCGCCCAGCGCGTCGAGCATGTTCGCGCGGCCATGGCCGTCGTCGGCGTATTGGCGTCGCACGCGCTCCGCCTGGAGCTCGATGCGCTCGCGCGCCTGCTCGCGCCAAGCGTCGCCCTGCTCGGCTTGAACGGGCAGGAACGCGTCCATCAAGAACGCGGCGAGGTTCTCGAATGCGCCGGCCTCCTGGCGCGCGTGAATGGCCTCGGCGGTCGCCAGGCGTTCGCTCTCGCGCGCCGAGAGCCAGCCGAACAGAAGCGCTGCGACCACGCTCACGCCGGCCGCGACGGCGACGCGATGCCGTCGGACGAACTTCGACGCGAGGTAGCCGAGCGAGTTGTCGCGCGCGCGCACCGGAAGGCCGGAGAGGAAGCGCTCGACGTCGTCGGCGAACTCTTGCGCGCTCGCATAGCGGCGTTCGGGCTCCTTGCGGAGCGCCATCAGCACGATGCGGTCGAGGTCGCCGCGCAGCGCGCGCATCACGCTCGCGGGCGCGGCGCCGAGTTGCGTCGCGAGTTCGGCGGCGTCGGCGTGACGCACGGCGGTGCTCGGTCGCTCAGGCGGTTGCTCGCGCACCTGGCGCGCCCATTCCGCTGCGTCGCGACTGTCCGTGTCGAACGGCCGGCGGCGGGTCAGCAGCTCATAGAGCACGACGCCGAGCGCGTACACGTCGACCGAAGTCGTCACCGCCGCTCCGGCGAGTTGCTCGGGGCTCGAATACTCCGGCGTCAGCACGCGCGTGAGGACGCGTTCCTTGTCGTCGGCGGGTCGTTCGGCCGGATCGGCGAGCCAGCGAGCGATGCCGAAGTCGAGCAGACGCGGCTCGCCGCGCTCGTCGATCAGGATGTTCGCGGGCTTGAGGTCGCAGTGGACGAACAGGTTCTGGTGCGCGAACTGGACGGCTCGGCAGACGCGGACGAACAGGCGCAGACGCGCAGCGATGCTGAGTCGCTGACGTGCGCAGTGCGCATCGATCGGTTCGCCGCGCACGTACTCCATGACGAAGTAGGGGCGGCCGTACTCGTCCGCGCCGCCGTCGTAGAGCCGCGCGATGTTCGGGTGTTGGAGTGCGGCGAGCGTGCGGCGCTCGAACTCGAAGCGGCGCAGCGTCCAGTCCGTGGCGCATTCGCCGCGGATGAGCTTGATCGCGACTTCTTGTTGGAAGAGCCCGTCCGCGCGCTCGGCGCGGTACACGACGCCCATGCCGCCGGAGGCGATGCGCTCGAGCACGCGAAACGCTCCGAGGCGCTGGCCGACGAGCGGATCGCGATAGGTGCGTGGCGCGCGGGCGTCGACGCGTGTGAAGGCGTCGCCTTCTTCCGCATCGAACCGCAGCAGGCGTTCGATCTCCTCGCGCAACTCGGCGTCTGCGCCGCATTCCGCGTCGAGCAGCGCGGAGCGCTCGGCCACGTCGAGCTTCACGGCTCGGTGGAAGAGCTCCTGAGCGCGGGCCCAGCGTTCAGCGTTCACCGGGACCGTCCATGTGGGCGCGCAACCACGCGCGCGCCATGCGCCATTCGCGCTGCAGCGTCGAAACGGACGCGCCGAGCGCGCGCGAGAGCTGCTCGAAGCTCATCCCTGCGAAGAAGCGCAGCTCGACCAGTCGCGCCTTGCTCGGGTCGAACTCGCGCAGACGCGCGAGCGCGTCGTCCAGGGCGAGCAGCTCGTCGTCGTCGAGCGGCTCGGCGATCTCGGTCAGCTCCAATGGAACGCGCGCGCTCGCGCCGCCGCGCTTCTCCGTCGCGCGCCGTCGAGCGTGGTCGACGAGCACGCGTCGAATCGCCGTCGCGCCCGCGGCGAGGAAGCTGTCGCGGTCCTCGAAGAACTCGCCCTTGTCCGCCGCGAGCCGCAGGTACGCCTCGTTGACCAGCGCCGTGGGCTGGAGCGTGTGGTCCTCCCGCTCGTGCGCCATCTCGCGCCGCGCGAGCTCGTGCAGCTCGGAGTACAGCAGCGTCGCGAGCTCTTCGAAGGCGCGGGCGTCGCCGGCGCGAACGGAAGCGAGGATGCGCTCTAGGTCGGTCATCGACGGGGACGCGGCGGCAGCTCGGCCGCGAGCTCAGGGGTCCGTCGACGGCCGCCGGCGCCGCACGGAAGCGCGTCCGCGGGGCGAGTATACGAGCGACGGCGCGCGCGAAGTTCCGCGCGGAATTCTGACCGGATCGCACTGTGGATCGCGCAGTCCGCTCCGCCACCCGCCCCTCATCGCCCGTTCCGCGAACTCGACGCTCGCGTCCGGATGTCGGACGCCCAACGTCGATCGAGCCGCGGACGCGCCTTGCGGGGCAGCCTTCCGGGCCGGGCGCGAGAGTTGTGAGTTCGTCGGCGGGACGCCGACGCGCGCAGCGCTCGCCCCCGAACTCAGCGTCCCGACCTCAGCCAGAGCGAAGACCATGAACGCCAACGCGCTATCTCATCTGTTCCGCATCCTGTTCACGGCCGGGATCGCCGGGGTTGCGTCCGCGCAGGTGGTCGTCGTGGACACGGCGGCCGACGTGATCGACTTCGGCGGCCTGCAACGCGTCGCGGACCTGCCGGGTCCGGATGGCCGCATCTCGCTCGCCGAAGCGGCGCTCGCTTCGGACAACACGCCCGGCGTGCAGACGATTGCGTTCCACGTTCCGCAGAACGAATGGCAGAACCAGGCCTTCTATCCGGGGCGCGCGGTGCTCAGCCCGTGGCTCGGACTCTCGCTGAACGACACGGTCATCCTCGACGGAACGACGCAGACCGCGTTCACCGGCGACACGAACCCCGCCGGCGCGGAGGTCGTGATCGGGTCGTCGATCTACGTGAACAGCAGCGTCGGCACGCTCATCCGCGGCTTCGACAGCACGGTGATCTCGACGTTCGGATGCTCGGGGACCGTGATCCAAGGCAACTCGATCTGCGGGATCGAGGTGTGGAACTCGCTCAACGCGCTGGTCGGCGGAACGAGCCCGGGTCAGGGCAACACGGGCGGCAACATCAAGCTGATCGCGTCGAGCAACTGCGTGGTCGTCGGCAATCGACCGCTTCAGATCCGCGTGCTCGGCAACGGTCCGTTCGAACCGCCGACGATGAACAACCGCATCGGCGGGCCGACGCTCGCCGAGCGCAACTACGTCACTGGCACGGGGACTCTGAACAGCCAGTTCATCCCCAGCGGAACCGCGGTCGAGCTCTTTCAGGCGGACGGGACGGTCATCCAGAACAACTGGATCGGAACGACCGTCGACGGTCTGTCGCAGGGGCATCCGCGCACGACGATCGGCGTTCTGATCGGCGACGACTGCAACGGCGTCGACGTGCTCGACAACCGCATCGCAGGAATCCACGCGCTGGCGACGCCGCTGTCTGGACCGTCGTACTGGGTGGGGACGGGAATCCTCATGAACGGTCCGGGCTCGGGAGTGAGGATCCAAGGCAACGCCATCGGCCTCGACGCGAACGACCAGCCGAGCCTCGGAGCAGTGCGCGGGATCTGGACGGTCAATCACTTCGCGGGTGTGTCGCAGAACCTCGTGATCGGTGGAACGGCCCCGGGCGAAGGGAACCGCATCGCGGGCCACGATCGCGAGGGCGTGCTGCTCTCCAACGCGTACGTCGGCGTTCGGATCAGCGGCAACTCGATCCACGACAACGGCGCGCTGGGCATCGACCTGATCGACAGCGCGTTCGGAGTGGGCGTCTCGCCCAACGACCCGCTCGACGGCGATGGGGGAGCGAACGGACTGCAGAACTTCCCCGTCCTTCAGTCGGCGAGCGCTGCGAACGGCGTCGTCACGGTGGGCGGAACGCTGAACAGCGCGCCGAACGCGAGCTTCTCGATCGAGTTCTTCGCCTCGCCCGCTTGCCACGCGTCCGGCTTCGGCGAAGGCCGCGACTTCATCGGCGCGACGACCGTCGCCACGGGCGCGTCCGGAGACGCCGTCGTGAGCGCTGCGCTCACCGCGAGCATCTCGCCCGGCTGGTTCATCACGGCCACCGCGACCGATCTCGTCAGCGGCTCGACCTCGGAGTTCTCGGCCTGCACGCCGCTCACGGGCGTCGCGTTCTCGACCTACTGCACCGCCAAGGTGAACTCGCAGGGCTGCACGCCGGCGATCGCTGCGAGCGGCGTCCCGAGCGCGTCGAGCGGCGCGCCCTTCACGGTGAGCGCGAGCAACGTCCTCAACCGCCAGAACGGGATCTTCTTCTACGGCTACGCGCAGCAGATCGCTCCGTTCCAAGGCGGCTTCAAGTGCATGTCGAACCCGGTCAAGCGCACTCCCGTCCAGAACTCCGCCGGCAGCCCGCAGCCGACCGTCGACTGCAGCGGCGTGTACTCGATCGACTTCAACGCCTGGGTGCAGACGGGAATCGATCCGGTGCTCGCGGCCGGAGTCGAGATCAACGGCCAGTTCTGGTCGCGCGATTCCGGCAGCGCGAGCACCACAGGCCTCACCGACGCCGTGCACTTCGTGATCGGCGCCTGACTCAGCGCTCCCCTCGAGAGGTCAACATGAAGAACAGTTCTTGGATTCGATTCACGGCCGCGCTGGCGGCCTGCAGCGGCTCGGCGCTCGCGATGCAGGGCTCGTGGCAAGTCACGATCATCGACCTCCCGCTGCTGCCCGGCGGCCACTACTCGTC
>CALKYE010000156.1 GCA_938003765.1 uncultured Planctomycetia bacterium | reverse complement strand
CCATGCCCGGCGCGAGCGACTGCTCGGCCATCTTGTCGCTGCCGAGCCACACGCGGCCGCTCCACGGCGCGATGCCCAACGCGGCTTCCTCGAGGAAGGCCGAGTCGTTGGAGTAGACGCTGGTCACGAGGCTTCCGCCGCCGCGCGCCACGAGCTGCGCCGCCTGCGCCGCGCTGCCGTCGTACGGCAGCAGCGTGGCGACCGGGCCGAACACTTCCTCGGCGTGGAACACCGGATCGGCGCCGTCCGAAGCGACGAGCAGCGTGGGCGCGACGAAGTAGCCGCTGTCACGGATCGGCGCGGCGCCGCCGCAGGCCGTGCGCGCTGCGCCGGCGAGTCGCTGGATCCCCGCGCGCACGTCCGCCAACTGCGCTGCGCTCGCGAGCGGTCCCATGCGCGTGGCCGCGTCGGCCGGATCCCCGACCTTGATCGCGGCCAGCGATCCGCGCAGCTCCGCCTCGATCTCTTCGAGGCGCCCGCGCGGGACCAGCACGCGCCGGACGGCGGTGCACTTCTGCCCGCTCTTCTGCGTCATGTCGAGCGCGACGTTGGCGAGGAACAGGTTGTACGTGTCGGAGCCGGCCTCGAGGTCGGGCGCGAGCACCGCAGCGTTGAGCGAGTCGGCCTCGAGGTTCACGCGCACGTTGTGGCGCACGAGCACGGGGTGGCCGCGGAGCTTGGCCGCAGTCGCCGAGGAACCGGTGAAGGCCAGGCCGTCCTGCGGACCGAGGTGGTCGAGCAGATCGCCCACCGAGCCGCAGATGAACTGGAACGCGCCGTCGGGCAGGATGCCGCTCGCGCTGACGAGCTCCGCGATGCGCCACGCGGTGAGCGCGGTCGGTGTGCCGGGCTTCTCGATCACCGGCGCGCCCGCGAGCAGCGCGCAGGCGGCCTTCTCCATCATGTTCCAGGCGGGGAAGTTGAAGGCGTTGATGTGCACGGCGACGCCTTCGCGCGGCGTCAGCACGTGCTCGCCCCAGAAGCGCGCCGTGCGCCCGAGCTGGACGCCCGCGCCGTCGAACAGGAACCTGCGGTCACCGAGTTCCGCGCCGTAGCGCGCGTACGCCGCGAGCGTCCCGATCGCGCCGTCGATGTCGAACTTGGCGTCGCCGCGCGTCGTGCCCGCGTTCTGGATCGAGAGCTCGATCAACTCCTCACGCGCGCCGTGGATCAGCTTGGAGAGCTGCTCGATCAGCCCGGCGCGCTGGCCGAACGTGAGGCCGCGCAACGCCGGCCCGCCGCGGCTGCGCGCGTGCTCGACGACCGCCTTGAAGTCGATGCCTTCGCTGGAGACCGTCGCCAGCGACGCCTCGCTGGTCGGGTTGAAGAGCGTCGCCTGGGGAGCGCCGCCGGCGTGCCGGCGGCCGCACACGAAACTGTCGAGCTGTCGCATGGGATCGTGGAGAGGGTGTCAAAGACCGCAGACTGTACTCGTTGAAAGCGCTGGCCGCGCGGTTGCGCGAGTAACTCGCGGGCCCGCGGCGCTTCACCAGCCCAGCTCCCCCCGCCCGGACGATCCGCCATGACGCTACTGATCCTGCTCGCCCTTGCCTTCCTGGTGCTGCTGTCCGTGCTGGCGGTGGTGGTGGTGCGTTTCGCCACCACGCGCGATGCCGAGGGCCGACTCACGCCGCCGGGCTGCATGGCCGGTTGCGCGGTCGCGCTCGCGCTGTCGCTGCTCGGCGCCGCCGGGCTGGCCGTGTTCGCGGGCGCCGCGCTGTTCGTCTCCGCGCCCACCGAGGAGTTCCGCACGGACATGCGCGAGGCGGCCGAGGACATCGGCGAGGGCCTGCGCGAACTCGGCGACGCGTTGCACGAGGGCTCCGACGAACTCCGGCGCGAGCTGCGCGAGGAAGCCGAGGCCGTCCGCAGAACTCGTCGTCAGCGCGACGAGCCGTCGTCGGCCTCGACCGCGGAGTCCACTCCCGAGCCGACCGAGACTCCGCTCGACGCCGCTGTGCAGTGGCGGGCGCGCGTGGTCGTGAGCTGGCCGGGCGCGAGCGACCCGCGTGAAGAGCTGCTGCAGGCGCTGACGAGCGCCGCGCTGGCGCCTCCGGTCGACGTGGCCGTGGTGACCACCAACGACGAGACGGATGGCGCGCGCACCGTCGCCACGCTGAGCGCGGCGACCCGCGCAGCCAACGTGAAGGAGCTGGACGAACTGCTGTGCGACGAACTCGCGCGCTTGAGCGAACGCTTGGGCCTGGAGTACTCGCTCGAGTCGGTCAGCGACGACGAGCTGCGCTGAGCGAGCGCCGACGCCGCCCGAGCCCGCGCAGCGAGCTTGAACGCGGCCGTGGGCGCTCGCACGCTACGCGCGTGAAGGCCCACAGACCGACGGCGTCCGAGCACCTGCCCCCGAACTGCTTCGCGGGAGCTCGCGCGCTCGTGACCGGCGGCGGAACGGGTCTGGGCCTGGAGATCAGCCGCGGGTTGTGCAGCGCCGGCGCGCACGTGATCTGCGCCTCGCGCAGCGTCGAACACCACGGCGAGCTCCTCGACGAAGCCGCCGCGCGCGGCTGGCGCGTGGAGTCGCGCGCGCTCGACGTGCGCGAGCCGACCGCGGTCGAGCGTCTGGCGCGCGAGCTGGACGAGTCGGGCGGCGTCGAGATCCTGGTCAACAACGCCGCCGGCAACTTCGTGTGCCCGGCCGAGCGCCTCAGCTCGCGCGCGTGGCGCGCCGTGCTCGGCATCGTGCTCGACGGCACGTTCTACTGCTCGCGCTACTTCGGCCTGGGCATGCTCGCGCGCGGCCGCGGCCAGATCCTCAACGTCGTGGCGACCTACGCCTGGACCGGGATGCCGGGCGTCGTCCACTCGGCGAGCGCCAAGGCCGGCGTGCTCGCCATGACGCGCACGCTCGCCGTCGAATGGGCGCGGCGCGGCGTGCGCGTGAACGCGATCGCGCCCGGTCCGTTCCACTCCGAGGGCGCGGCGAACAACCTGTGGCCCGACGACGCGACGCGCGAGCGGATCGAAGAGCAGATCCCCGCGGGACGCTTCGGCACGGCGTTCGAGATGGCGCAGCACGCGCTGTACCTGCTCTCGCCGGCCGCGAGCTACATCAACGGCGAGTGCCTGACCGTCGACGGCGGCCTGTCGCTGGGGCGCAACATGTGGCGCGAGGGGCAGCGGCGCGGCGAGGGCGGAGCGTGAGACGGCCGAGCGAGTCGCGCGCGCAACTCTCGACCGAGCAGCGTCACCCCGCCAGCTCCGGGTTCGACGCGCTCGACGTCGCGCAGGCCGTCGAGCTGATGCAGCGCGTCGATCGCGAGATCCACGCGGCGTTGGAAGCCGCGCGCGACTCGATCGCCGCCGCGATCGAACTCGTCGTCGCGCGACTGGAGCGCGGAGGCCGCCTGATCTACGTCGGCGCTGGAACGAGCGGCCGCCTGGGTGTGCTCGACGCCGTCGAATGCCCGCCCACGTTCCTCTCCGACCCTGCGCAGGTCGTCGGCGTGATCGCCGGCGGTCCGCGCGCGCTCACGGCGGCGGTCGAAGGCGCCGAGGACGACGGCGATGCGGCGCGAGCGGATCTCGCGCGACTGGAGCTGAGCGCACGCGACGTGGTGTTCGGCATCACGGCCGGCGGAACGACGCCCTACGTGCACGCCGCGATCGAGCTCGCGCGCGAGCGCGGCGCCGCCAGCGTGTTCTTCGCCTGCGTGCCGCGCGAGCAGGCCGCCGACCGCGCCGACGTCTCGATCCGCGTCGTGACGGGTCCCGAAGTGCTCACCGGCAGCACGCGCCTCAAGGCCGGCACCGCGACCAAACTGGTGCTCAACACGGTCAGCACGATCGCGATGGCGCGACTGGGCAAGGTGTACGACAACCTGATGGTCGACGTCGACACGCGCACCAACGCCAAGCTCGTCGACCGCGGCGCGCGCATCGTGTCGGCGGCGACCGGCGCATCGCGCGAACGCGCGCTGGAGTTGCTGGCCGCGTGCGGCGGTCGCGCGAAGACCGCGATCGTGATGGAGAAGCTCTCCTGCGACGCAGCTGATGCGGAGCGAGCGCTGTCGGCCGCGGGCGGGAACCTGCGGCGTGCGCTGAAGCCGTCCTGAGGCCGCTGCGCTCAGTCGAGCGCGGCCAGCAGCTCGCGCGCCAGCGTCGGCGCTCCGCCCCCCAACGTGTTCGTCATCACGGCGACGACGCGACGGCGCTGCGGGTCGATGAGCAGCGCGCAGTGGCAGCCCTGCTGCGAGCCGGTGTGCGACACGAGCCCGCGCTCGGGATCCAGCGACCAACCGAGGCCGTAGTTGCTCGTCGAACCGTCGCTCAGGCGCGTCGGCGACCACATCGCGTCGCGCTGCGCGCGCTCCACGAGCTGGTCGTCGAGCATGAGCTGACCGAAGCGCGCGAGGTCCAAGGCCGTCGATTCGAGGCCGCCGCCGGCGTACTTCCACGAGTTGTCCTCGGGGATCAGTTGCAGCAGCGGCTCGGCGCCCTGGACCGCGTTGTAGAGCTTCGCGCGCGCGGGCTTGGACTGCACGAGGCGCTCGCAGTCGAGGCTCGGCGCTCCGCGCGCGGCCACTCGCTCGCGCACCAGGCGCTCGAACGGCTGGCGCGTCACGGACTCGAGCACGTGCGCCGCGAGCGTGTAAGCGTGCGTGCTGTAGGAGTAGCGCTCCCCCGGCGCGAACAGCAGCGCGTCGTCGACGAACAGCTCGAGCGCCTCGCGCGTGGTGCGCAGCTTGGTGGAGTTGTCGATCTTCCCCGGCGCGTAGTGCCGCACGCCGCTGGTGTGCGAGAGCACCTGGCGCAAGGTCAGCGGCGCGAGCTTGTCGCGCAGCTCGGGGCTGTAGCGCCGCAGGTCGGCGTCGAGCTCGAGCCGCCCGGCCGCGACCTCCTGCATCACGAGCGCAGCGGTGACCGGCTTGGAGATCGAGCCCAGACGGAAGAGCGTGTCCGGCGTGGTGAGGAGTTGGCGCTCGCGGTCCGCGAAGCCCGCGCCGCCGTGGAACACCAGCTCTCCATCTTCGATCGCCACGGCGCGCAGTCCGACGATGCCCAGCTCCGCCCTGCGCCGCGCGCACAGACCGTTGAGCGCCTCGCTGCGCGCAGTGACGGCGGGCGCGCGCGCGCCGACGAGCGGGCGCTCGCCCAGCGGAGCGCGAGCGCTGCACGCGTGCGCCAACAGCGCGAGCAGTGCGACGACGATGCGAGTGGGAATGGATGCGTGCGGCATGTCGGGCTCCAGCGCTCGTTCGATCAATCGCGACGGGCTGCGCCCATGCGCGCGCGCACGTCACCCAGGAAGCGCTCCCAGTCGAAGGCCGGGCCCGGATCCTGCTTGTTCACGGTGATGTGATGGTGGCCGATGACACCCGAGAAGGACTTGAACTCCTCGGGCGAGAGCGCGTCCGTGCGCACGCGACCCTGCGCATCGCGAGGCGCGTCGGGCCGCAGACGCGGCAGTTCCTCGCACAACGTCGCGACGAGCTTGCCCAGCGTCTCGTACTGCTGCGGCGTGAGGTCGTGCATGGCGTAGTCGACGCCGTGGATCGGTCCGACGATGCGCTCGGGCCGCGCGGGGCGGCCGACGAAGCCGGGCGTGCGCACGCCGCCGTCCTTCATCCACGCGGGCAGCGCGAGGCGCGGGCCGTGCTCGTCGCTCGGATACCACTCGTCGAGCGTGCTCGCCGCGTCGGGCTTGTACGCGCCGATGTTGGCGATCTCGACGCCGATCGAGCGCCCATTGGCTTCGCGCGCGTGCCAGGCCGTGTCGGACACGTCCATGGTCTGGTAGAGCACGCCGTCGACGTCGAGCAGGAAGTGCACCGAGAGCTTGCGGCGATCGTGGAGCACCTTGAAGCACTGCGCGCTCGTTCCGCACACGTCGTAGTGCACGACGAACTGATCGACGAGCGCGCGCACTTCGTCGCGGCAGCGCGGATCGCCCGCCAGACCGACGAGCCGCCCCGGCTTGTCCGCGCTCTCCGAGGGAGCGCGGCGACCGGGCTGGTAGCGCAGACCTTCGATCGGCTCCTTGGGCGGCGTTTCGGGGAAGCGCAGCTCCGTCGAGTACGCGTCGTAGCCGCCCGGATCGGTCCACAGCACCACCGGCGCCTCGATGTCGTGGCGTTCGCCGCAGATCACGATGCTGCGCCCGACGGCCGGCGCGGGAGCTTTGACGATCGGCGGCGGCAGCGGTGCTCGAGAAGCCGTGGAGCGGCAGCCCGCGAGTGCGACCACGGCGAGCAGCGCAGCGGTCGAGGTGGAACAGCGCGACATGCCTGCACGGTCTAACCGATCCGCGCGCGCGCTCAAAATGCGCTCGGGCTCACGGAGCGAGTCCGGAGCGCGCGCAGCTCACGGCGCCCAAGCCGCGACGAGCGCGTTCGAGTAGTTCGTCGTCTCGCTCGTGCAGAAGCTCGAAGGGTTGCGGTACCAGACCTGATAGACCACCGTCGCGCCTGCGAGCGGGATCGAGCCGGCGACCGAGAGCGGAGCATCGCCGACGCCGGGGAACAGCGCGCCTCCAGCAGAGCTGGTGCTCTTCGTCCCCAGGCGCCGCACGGGGGACGCCGCGCAGCGCACGCCGTCGCCGAAGGGCGCGCCCGCGGCGCCGTTGATCGAGCCAGAGCCCTGGAAGAACAGGCAACTCACTCCGGCAGGCATGCCGGAGCAGAACAACTGCAACGTGTCGGCCCCCGTCGAAGCGACGCCGCCGAACGACAGGTGTGCGCCCGCGGGAGAGACCGAGTTGGGACACCCGCCCACGCTCGAGGCGCCGTTGCCGCAGGGGCACACGACGCTCGCGCCGTCGCAGAACGACGCCACCGCGCCGCCGACGCCGGCGTCGTAGCGCGCGCCGAGGATGTCGAACGAGACGTACGCCGCGCCGTCGGGCTCGCGCGCCAGCGAGATCGCGAAGACGCGCGAGTCCGCCGTCGGCTGGCTCGACTCCTGCGCCGCGATGCGCGCGTCGCGCTCGATCCCGTAGTCGGCAGCGATCGGCTGGTGAGCGACGAGCGCGGCGAGCGACGAGCCGTTGAAGAGCAACTCGCTGGCGTAGACGTCGTAGTCGACGGCGCTCGAGCCGTAGAGCTCGGAGTACACGCACACGAAGCGGCTGCCGTCGGTGTCGACGCACGGCCAGCGCTGATCCTGGTACCAGTACGGACCGTCGTACGAGCTCAAGTTGACGCTGCCCACCACGCTCGCGCCATCGAGGCCGCTGACGATGATGTCGTGGTCGCTGCCGAAGTCCTCTTCGTAGGCGACGATCCAGCGCTCGCTCGCGCCCGAACTCGGTGAGACCGCGGGCGAAGTGTGGTCGACGCCGCTGACCGCGATCGGGAAGCTCGGCGCGCTCACCACGCCGTTCCACTCGACGCGCGCGCCGAAGATGTCGTTGCCGCCGGCCGGACTGGCGCGTTGCCAGGCGAGATTCCAGCGCGAGCCGCCGTTCGAGCGCGCGACCGAGAGCAGCGAGTCGAACGTGCCGATCGACACGTCGAGGTTCACAGTGCCCGCGATCACACCGCCCGCGTCGGTGACGAGCCTGGCGTGCAAGTCGTGGTCAGCGCCGAAGGCGTAGATGCGCTCGTACGCGACCAGGAAGTAGCTGGGGCCGCTGGGGTACGGATCGCCGCCGACGTCAGGGTTGAGCAGATCGAAGCTCGCGCCGCCGGCGATCTTGAACTGCGGCGAGAGCAACGCGGTGTTCGTGTCGCGCGTGCGGCCCCAGACTTCGATGCGCCCGGTGCTCGCGTTGAGCACGTGCGCGACGACGAGGAAGCGGTTCGTCGCGCCGTTGTTCGCGCAGCGCGGCCGCGCCCAGAAGTTCGCCGTCATGTCGATCCAGCCGCCGCGGTAAAGCGGCGCGCCCGAGGGCGAGTACATGTCCGCCCACACGTCGTGGTCGTTCGCGCTGAACTCGCTCTGCCAGACGTGGAGCACCGCCTGGCCGCTCGCGTCGAAGCACAGGTCGGGCGAGAACGACTCCGCGGGCGTGGCCTCGATGCCGAAGGCCGCGATCAGCGGGTCGATCACCAGCGGATAGCTCGCGCGGTTCGCGAACTCCGCGGGAACGACGAGCGCGAGCCGTCCGTCGACGTACTCGCTCGCGAGCGCGAGTTCGCGGCCGCTCGCGTCGATGGCCTTGGCCTCGCCGTAGCGAGCAGCGCCGAACTCGTTGGAGAACTTCCAGCCCGCGCCGTCGCGCGTGGCGGTCAGCTCGGTCTCGACGTCGAGCGTGAGCCTCAGCGCACCGGCGCCGAGCGGCCGCGGCAGCACGAACGACTGCTCGATCCCGCGCGGCGCGAGCTCGTAGCGCTCGACCAGCGAGCCACGCTCGTAGCGCACGAGCAACCCATCGCGCTGCGGGCGCGCAGTCGTGTCGAAGCCGACGCTCTCTCCGCCGCACTCCAGCGCAGCGAGCTGCAACGCGAGCGGGTAGTTGCGCGGCGCCTTCGACGAGAGGAACGGCGTGAACTGCACGCGCTCGTCGAAGCGCGCCTTGTAGTTGGCGCCTCGGGCCCACAACGCGCCCTCGTGCTCGTCGAAGTCGACGCGTTCGCGGCGCGCGAGCTGCTCGAGGTCGATGCGGGGCGCGCCCCCGCGCGGCGGAGCATCCGAGCGCGCCGTCAAGGCGTCCAGGGGCGGTCGGGCGAGATCTTGGACTGCGCCCGCCGCCGGGCCGAGGAACGCTCCGACGAGCGCGCAAGCGAGGGTTCGAGCGTTCATCGCAGACTTTCGGCGAGGACGGATGGGGCCAGTGAAACCTACCCCGACTGCTTCGCTCGGGCCGTTCGACGGTGGACGCCGGACGACATCCGAACTGAAGCGCGCTCGGCGCCGTGAACTTCCTTCGCACTCCGGGCGAAGTGCGGCGCGAGAGGACCAACTTGGGTTACTGGCGCGCGAACGATTACTATTGCGGGCCGCGGAAGCGGTGTCGGGCCTGGGCGAGTCGGCCGACGACCAGATGAGAGACTCGCCCCCCGGACGAGGAGTCCCCGCCATGACGAAGAGCGCCTGCTGGCTCGCCGTTCTTCCGCTGCTGCACCTGACCGCCGTTGCGTCGTCGAGTGCGCAGTCTTCGCAGATCGATCTGCACCCCGTGCCTGGAGCGCTTCAGCGCGCAGGCGTTTACGACTACGACAATCAGCGCTGGCTCAACCCGCGAGCCGAGCTCGCTGCCCGCGCTTCCTCACTGCCGGTGTACGACAACACCTGCGTTTGGTCCGGCGGCGCCTTCTACACCGGAGTCGGTGTGTGCGAGGACTTGATCGCCGACGGCCGCATCCCCGGCGGACTGGGCGGCGCCAACCCCACCGGCGCCACCGTCGACAACCAGATCAACTTCTTCGAGTTCGCGTACTGCACGTCGACGCTGACGGGCGCCGTCGACATCAAGGTGGGCTTCTACGACTCGCTCGGCGGCCCGTGCGCGGGCGGAGCCCCGCCGACGCCGCCGTCACTCGCCTCGCAGGCCGCGCGCTACTTCGACTTCGGCGCCAACTCGGGCTTTCCGCTGCCCGGAACGACGACCGCGGGCGTGCTCGCGTGCTTCGTCATCGGAGTCACGTCGAACACCGGCTTCTGCCTGCAGTCGGATGGCGACGGCGTGTTCGACAACAACGCCCTGCTCGACAACTTCAACTGGTCGTTCCAACTCGACAGCGCCAGCGCGCCGAACCAGCCGATCGGCGGCCTGGTGATCGCAGGCGACCCGTTGCTCTCGGCGCCGGGCGGCTGCACCTACAACATTCCGTGCGGAGGCGGTCCCTTCGGCCCCGCCTGCGGAATTGGACTGGGCGCGACGGACTCGCACTGGATCAACGTGGACGCCGCGAATCCCAGTTGCGCCTCGGCGCCCGGCGGCGGATCGGGCTGCTACTGGTTCGGCGGCTACCCCGGCAACCCGTTCGCGTCGTTCTACTTGAAGCTGGGCTCCGCCGGCTCGTGCAGCGGTTGCGACGGCGATCCGACCTCGTACTGCACCGCGGGCACGAGCGCGAACGGCTGCACGCCGAGCATGTCGCTCGCTGGCGCGCCGTCGGTTTCCAATCCGCAGCCGGTGATCCTCAGCGCGAACAACGTCGACGGCCAGCGCGCCGGACTGGTGTTCGTCGGTCTCGTTCCGCAGAGCGTTCCGTGGGGCGCGGGCAGTTCGAGCTTCTTGTGCGTCAAGCCGCCGCTGGCGCGCTTGCAGGCGCAGAACTCGGGTGGAACCGCCGGCCAGTGCAATGGAACGATCTCTGGCGATCTGAATGCGTACCTCGCGGCCAACGGCAACGTGCTGCTGGGCGCGAGCCCGTACTCGGGTCTGCTGGTCCACGCGCAAGGTTGGTATCGCGACCCGGCCTCGCCGAAGTCGACCAGCCTCAGCAACGCGTTGACCGTGACGTTCTGCCCCTGACGTCGTGCGTGTGACGTCTCGACTGTGACGTTCCGCCCCTGATGCGAACGCGTCGCAGCGCGTGAGTTCGAGCTGCGGCGGCGCGGATCAAGTCGTCGCGCCGCCGCAGGACGAACCCGCTCCGGCCGTGCACCCAAAGCAGTGCCGGCCGGTGCGGATGCGGCGAGTGGCGAGCGCTTGGAGCTCGAACTCGCGCAGGTGACGCGGCGGCGGAGGCGACTCGTCGCTCTCGCCCAGCTCGAGCTCGAGCATCTGGTTGAAGTCGCAGTCGTACAGCCGACCATCCCAACCCACCGAGAGCGTCGTTCGACACATCACGCCGTGCGCCGCGGCTGGATTGAACGAGTCGACCAGCAACTGCAAGTAGCGCTCGAGCTGCCCAGAGTTCTCCAGCCACTCGAGGTAGCGGCTGATGGGCATGTTGGTGATCGCGTACAGCTCGTCGAACACGATGCCGTGCAGTCGCGCCAGCTCGCGCCGCCACTCGAGCTTCGCCGAGGCCTGCGCCGCCGGGAGGAACGCGCCCACCGGATTGGTGACCAGCACCAGGCGCAGCCCCGAGCCTTCCACTCCGTAGCCCTGCGCATTGAGCGCCTTGAGCGCGGCGATCGAGCTGTCGTAAACGCCCTCGCCGCGCTGGCGATCGGTGTTGAGCGCGCGGTAGTGCGGCAGTGAGCAGACGAGCTCGACGCGCTGCTCTGAGAAGAACTGCGGCAGGTGCGAGAACGGTCGCGAAGCGATCACCGTGAGGTTGCAGCGGTGCATCACGTGGCGGCCCAGGCGCCGAGCCTCGCGCACGATCCACTCGAAGCTCGGGTTGAGCTCGGGAGCGCCGCCGGTGATGTCGAGCGTCGGAATGTCGCTCTGGGCGAGCACGCGCAGCGCGAGTTCGGCTGTCTCGCGCGACATCGACTCGGTGCGTTCAGGTCCGGCGTCGACGTGGCAGTGAACGCAAGTCTGGTTGCAGACCTTGCCGAGGTTGAGCTGCAGCACTTCGATGCCGCTGGCGCGCAGAGGCGCGAGACCGGCGCGCTCGAGGTGCGCATCGAACGCGCCGCCGCGCGGGTCCGAGATCTCGACCGCGGCCAGGCGCGCGAGCTGCGCGGCGCCGCCCGCGAGCGGCGAGCCACGGCGCGCGAGGGTCGGCGCGAGCTTCAGCCCGCGTGAAGCGCTCGAGAGCTTGTCCTCCACGTCACATGCCGACTTTCGACGCGGCGTTCTTCATCTGCGCCGCGTGCGCCAGCACCGCGCCGCCGCGGATCGCCGCGGCGACGTGCGTGACCTCGGTGAGTTGCTCGAGGTCGCAGCCGTGCTTGAGCGTCTCCTGCGTGTAGGCGTCGATGCAGTACGGGCACTGCACCGCGTAGGCGGCGCCGAGGGCGATCAAGGCCTTGTCGCGCGCCGACAGCGCTCCGTCGGCGAAGACCGCGCCGTAGTAGTCGAAGAACTTCTTCGCGAGCGCGGGCGCGTGTTCGCCCAGTTGCGCGAAGCGCGCGAGGTCGGCGGGGTCGTAGTAGGTTTCCATGGAGCAGCAGATTCGACGCGATCGCGCCCGCGTTCAAGGCGCCGAATCGTGGCGAGCCAGCCGCGCGGCGAGAGATTCGCAACTTGCGGCAACCGTGGCGGGGCGAGGCCAGTCCACTGCGCCGTGAAGACCGTGCGAGTGCTCGGGGCCTGCCTCGCCGGCGCGCAGGCGGAGCTGGTGACCGTCGAGGCGCGCTTCGACGCTGCGTCCAAGGATCGCACCGAGGTCGTGCTCACCGGCTTGCCAGACCCCGTCATCCGCGAGAGCAAGGGCCGCCTGGTGTGCGCCCTCGAAGCCAACGGTCTGCACCTCCCCCACGGTCGGCTGTACCTGAATCTCGTGCCCGCCGCGCGGCGCAAATCGGGCGAGAGCCTCGACCTCCCGCTGCTGCTCGGCGCGGCGGCGGCCTGCGGTCACTTCGAGGCGCGCGCGCTGCGCGGCCGACTGTTCCTGGGCGAGTTGGGCATCGACGGCGCGCTGCACGCATCTCCCGGCGGACTGGCTGCTGCGCTGGCGGCCTCGCGCGCGGGCGTGCAAGAGGTGGTGGCGCCGGCGGTGACCGCGCATGAAGCGGCCTGGGCGCCGGGCGTCACTGCGCATGCCGCCGCGCACGTCGAAGAGGTGCTCGCCCACCTCACGTCGCCGTCGCGGCGCATCGCCGCGTTGACGCCCACCGACGCACAGCAGGACACCAGTGGAGCGCTCTCGCTCGACGACGTGCGCGGCCAGGCCGCCGCCAAGTTCGCGCTCGCGGTGGCGGCCGCGGGCGGACACGGCCTGCTGTTCATCGGCGCGCCGGGCGCGGGCAAGAGCATGCTGGCGCGACGCTTCGCCACGCTGCTGCCGCCGCCCGAGCTCGACGAGCGGCTCGAGATCACGCGCGTGCTGTCCGCTGCGGGACGCTGGCCCGGCGGCCTCGCGCGCGCGCGCCCGTTCCGCGCACCGCACCACACGGTGAGCTACGCCGGAATGGTCGGGGGCGGCTCACCGCCGCAGCCGGGCGAGATCACACTGGCCCACTGCGGCGTGCTGTTCCTCGACGAGCTGCCAGAGTTCCGCCGCGAGGTGCTCGAGGCGCTGCGCCAGCCGTTGGAGAGCGGCTCGATCCTGCTGAGTCGCGCGGGACGCCAACTCGAACTCGACGCGCGCTTCCAACTCGTGGCCGCGATGAACCCTTGCCCCTGCGGCTACCTGGGTCACCCGCGCACGCCGTGCAGTTGTCCTCCGACGGCGGTGCAGCGCTACCGCCAGCGCATCTCGGGACCGTTGCTCGATCGCATCGACCTGCGACTGGAGCTCAGTGCGCCGACGCTGGACGAGCTGAGCGGACCGTCGAGCAAGCCGACGGGTGGAGTCAGCGCGGCCGAGCTGGCTGCCAGCGTCGCGCGCGCGAGAGCCGTCTCCGCGGCGCGGCAAGGCGCGCGACAAGGCGCACGGCGAAACGTCGAGCTGACGGCTGAGGAGCTCGACCAGCACGCGACCCTCGACGCCCCGCTGCGTTCCCTGCTCACGCGCGCCCAGCGCCAGCGCGGTCTCTCGGCGCGCGCGGTGCAGTCATTGCGTCGCGTCGCGCGCACGCTGGCGGACCTCGATGGCGCCGAACGCGTCGCGGCCGCGCACTTGGCGCAGGCGCTCGCACTGCGCTCGCCACTGCTGTGAAACTGCGCACACGCAACCCGAAGCGTGCGCGCGGCGCTTGCTCACTCGTGCCGCAGAGCTTCCACCGGATCCATGGTCGCCGCGCGCCAGGCCGGATAGATGCCGAACACCACGCCGATGCCAGCGGAGATCGCGAAGGCCACCATGGGCGCGGCGGGCGTGATGATCGTGCGCATGTCCGCGAAGTACTCGACCGCCCAGGGCGCGAGCAGGCCGATCGCGACGCCGAACAGGCCGCCGCCGACCGAGAGCACGACCGTCTCGACCAGGAACTGGGTCACGATGTGACGGCGCTTGGCGCCGAGCGCGCGGCGGATGCCGATCTCGCGCGTGCGCTCGGTCACGGTGGCGAGCATCACGTTCATGATGCCGATGCCACCCACGAGCAGACTGATCGACGCGATCGAGCCGAGCACGATGTTGAAGATGCGCTTGGTCTCCTCGGCGCGCAGGAGCAGCTCGAGCGGGACCACGTCCTCGTAGTCGGGATCCTTGTGGTTGCGCCGCAGCATCTCGCGGCACGCCTCGGCGACGAACGGCACGTTCTTGGGGTCGGCCACCTCGACCACGATCTCGTGCAGCTCGACTTCCTCCATCTCGCGGCTGCCGGCGCGCATCTTCACTTGCATCGAGCCGTACCACTTGCGGCCGGTCTCGAGCGGGATGAAGACCTCGGCGGTCGACTTGCCTGCGGGCGCGGAGTCGGACTGCTGCCGCACGCGCGACATGAGCACGCCGACGACGGTGTAGTAGTCCGCGCCGATCTTGATCTCCTGATCGATCGGCGACTCGACCGGGAAGAGGTACGCAGCGACCGTGTCGGCGATCACGCACACGTTGGCGACGCGCGCCATGTCCTGGTCGGTGAGGAAGCGCCCCTCGTACATCACGCGGTTGGTGACCTCGCGATACACCGGCAGCGTCGCCATGACGCGCGGGTTCATGGCCCGATCGCCGAAGCGCACCTCCTCGTAGATCTCGCGCACCGGCACGACGCGCGCGACGCCGGGGAAGGTCTTCTCGATGCGCTCGAGGTCGTCCTCGGTCAAGCCGTAGGAGACGACGCGCGTGGTCTGCCCCGCGCCCGTCGCGAAGTCTTCGCGCGGCTTGATCGAGCGCAGGATGATGTTGTTGCTGCCGAGCAGTCGGATCTGCTCCTGCGCCTCCGCGCTCGCGCCCTCGCCGATGGCCAGCATCGCGATCACCGAGCTGACGCCGAACAGCACGCCCATCGTGGTGAGCGCGCTGCGCAGCTTGTGCAGCAGCAGGCTCGAGACCCCCAGGCGCACCGTGCGCCACAGCGCTCCGCCCTTCACCGCGCGCCGCCCTTCCCACCGGGGATGCTGGCGGCGCCGAGCGTCGCGGCGCAGTCGCTCACCGCGTCAGCGCTCGCCGCGCTGACGGCAGCGCCGCAGTCGTTCGCCGCGCAGTCGTTCGCCGCGCACTGGTTCAGGACCTGCTCGTTCATGGACGCCTCCGCGGACTCACGACCCGGCGCCTTCGCTCGCGCCGGCCCACGCCGCGCGCGGAGCACCGCGCTGACCGCGGACGATGCTCTCGATCTTGCCGTCCTTCAGGCGCATGACGTGTTGCGCGCGCTCGCCCACGTCGGGCTCGTGGGTCACCATGATGATCGTGCGGCCTTCGGCGTGCAGTTCGTCGAACAGGGCCAGGATCTCGAGCGCCGTGGCGCTGTCGAGGTTGCCCGTCGCCTCGTCGGCCAGGATCAGCGCCGGGTAGTTCACCAGCGCGCGCGCGATGGCGACGCGCTGCTGCTGGCCCCCCGAGAGCTGCATCGGTCGGTGATCCAAACGCTGGGCGAGGCCCACACGCTCGGCCAGCTTGCGCGCGCGCTCGAGGCCGTCCGGCGGCGGATCGTCCTGATAGAAGAGCGGCGTCATGATGTTCTCGAGGACGTCGAGCTGCGGGATCAGGTTGTAGGCCTGGAAGATGAACCCCAGCTTGCGGCTGCGCAGCTCGCTCAAGGCGTCGTCGTCCAACGTGCCCGTGTCGACCCCGTCGACCTTGTAGACGCCGCTGCTGGGGCGGTCGATGCAGGCGAGGAGGTTGAGCAACGTGGACTTGCCCGATCCCGAGCTGCCCATGATGGCCCAGTACTCGCCGCGCCCGAAGGAGTGCGAGAAGCCGTCGAGCGCGCGCACCTCGTTGCCGCCCATGCGGTAGGTGCGCGTGACGTCGATCAGCTCGGCGACCGGCTTGTCCGCAGCAGACGCGTTCATCCGTCGGACTTCTGGCCCCCGCCGTTCGCGCCCTCGGTACCGCGACCGCCGCCGGCGCCGCCGCGCTGGCGGAACTGCTCCATCAGCTTGGCGCGTTCTTCCTCGCTCATGTTCGCCATGCGCTCGCGGAACTGGGCGCGCATGCGCTCGCGCTCGTCGTCGCTCGCGGCGCCCGCGCCCGGTGCGCCACCGGGGCCGGCTCCGGGGCCGGCTCCG
>CALKYE010000155.1 GCA_938003765.1 uncultured Planctomycetia bacterium | reverse complement strand
CCGAGCACGCGGTCAGGTACGCCAGGGGCGCAGCCGCGAGAGTCCAGGCCAGCCGTCGCTGCAATGTCGATACGGTCGAGGGCCGTCGTGTCATGGCTTGAAGAGCAATTCGTTGGGTCGTTGGTGTGGCCGCCATCGTCCGTGCAGCCCGGTTCGCGCCTGCTGACGCGGAGGCGACCGAATGCACGTCGCCTGGCAATCCCGCTACGACCACGATCCCCGCACGCCACGCGAGCAAAGCGCGCGGCGGAGGACGGGGGCTCGAGACTGTTGTGGGACAGCCAGGAACTCGCACCACAACGCGCGCCGGAATCGGACGTCCGCACTGCGGCCCGAGGGGGGCGCGCGAGTGTAGTGTCCGCGGCCACGCGTGGCGCGCGCAAATCTCAAAGAGTGCCTTCCGTTCGAGCGGGTCTACGGGGTGGCGGGCGCCGGCGAACAACGGGGGCCCCCGAGGCTCGTCGGTGAGGTGCGCCGAGGCGCATCTCATCGTCCGCCGCCGCCTTCGACCGCGGACGCGAGAACCGGCGGAGCGCAAACCGCAGTCGTCCATGGGACGGCTGCGAAGGGGCACGCGGACTCGAGGCCTCACTCGACGAACGACGACCGCCGCTGCGGCGCCAGCAACCTGCTGACGCCACGGCGTGGCTGAGGTCGCAAGGTCAAGCGTCGTGCCAGCTTCGGGCCGCAGCCCGCCGCGCGGGCGGTATTCCGCCCCACGCACGCAAGTACCTCGCAACACGCAACTAACGGAGGAGGCACGCGCCTCGAACGAGGTCCGCGGCGGCGGCGATCCGGGCTGGCGCCCGGCGAATGGCGAGGCCCCGCTCGTCGGGCGTGCGATTCCGCGCAGCTGCGGCTCCGCGCGGCGGTGGCTCCGAGGCGCGCAGAGGATCGCGCTTCGAGCGCCGGAAACGCCTCGATATGCTGCGCAAGCGCCGATGGAACCCAACGCCAAGGAACAGACGGGATCGGCGGCCTCGGTCTTTCACACGGAGCGCCTGCAGGAGGTCTTGGCGGGGCTCGCGACCGCCCGGGCCGAGCCGCGCGAGGCCGAGTTCGAGAACTCGCTCAGGCCCCGTTCCTTCGAGGAGTTCGTCGGGCAGCGCCAGGCTGTCGAGAACCTGCGCGTCGCGATCCGCGCTGCGTCCGCGCGAGGTGAGTCACCCGACCACGTCCTGCTCTCGGGCCCGCCGGGACTGGGCAAGACTTCACTCGCGCGCCTGATCGCCAGTGAGTGCGGCTCCACGCTGCATTCGACGACCGGCCCCGCGCTCGAGCGCGCTCGCGACCTGGTGGGCATCCTCACCAAGCTCAAGCGCGGCGACGTGCTGTTCATCGACGAGATCCACCGCACGCCGGTCGCGGTCGAGGAGTACCTGTACTCCGCGATGGAGGACTTCTCGGTCGAGCTCACGCTCGACCAGGGCCCGGATGCTCGCGTGCTCCCGCTCAAGCTCGAGCGCTTCGTGCTGGTCGGCGCGACCACGCGCGAAGGGTTGCTGTCCGCGCCCTTCCGCGGTCGTTTCGGCGTGCTCGAGCGGCTCGCGCCCTACCCCGACGACGACCTGATCTCGATCGTCGTGCGCTCGTCCCGACTGCTCGGGATGCCGATCGAACCGAGCGCCGCGCAGGCCTTGGCCGCGCGCAGTCGCGGCACCCCGCGCGTGGTCAATCGCTTCATGCGGCGCGCGCGCGACCTGGCGCAGGTCAGCGGCGAGTCGACGGTCTCCTCCGCAACGGCGTTGGAAGCGCTCCGCCGCATGGGCGTGGACGAGCACGGCCTCGAGGAGCTCGACCGGCGGATCCTCCACAGCCTCGCCCGCGCGGGAGCGCGCCCCATGGGCCTGAAGACCATCGCGGCCGCGGTCGGCGAGGCGGAAGACACCATCGAAGACGTCTTCGAGCCGCACCTGCTGCGCTGCGGCTTCATCGAGCGCACCAGCCGCGGACGCGTGATCACTCGCGCAGGTTGCGTCGCCATCGGAGTCGCGCCGAACGACGATCCGACGCGCGCCGAATCGCTCGCGTGAGCTGCTCCTCGACCGTGCGCCTCACTCGCTCCAAGTTCATCCGCTCGCGCGCGCGCATCGGGTCGCTCTGCGCCGTGCTCGTCGTCGGCTGCGCGACGCCGCGCGCGACGGGTGCGCGCCCCACCGACAGTCAGGGCGCTCCGACGCCTGCTCCGGTCGCGGCTGAGCCGCGCGAAGCGTCGCTCGTTCGTCCGCGAGCGAGCGGTCCGGTGACGGTGCGGCTGTCGGTCTCGAACGCGGACACGCTGGAACTCTCCGACGCGCTGGGCCGACGTCGTCGCGTCCGCCGCACAGGCCGCGAAGTCGCGCTGGACGGAGAGGCGGCGCGCGCGTCCGTCGAACTCTCCGCCGGCGAGGATGGCGCGGTCTCGATCGGAAACGGCGCCTACCGCGGTCGGTTGCGCATCAGCGTCGAGGACTCCGGCGCGTGGCGCGTCGACAACGTGGTCGATCTGGAGGACTACGTGCTCGGCGTGGTCGCTCGCGAACTGGGCTTCGGCGACCAGCCGCGCGAAGCGTGGCGCGCACAAGCGATCGCCGCGCGGAGCTACGCGCTGGCGAACCTGCAGCAGCGCGGCGCGGCGCGGCGCGATCCATATCTGTTCGACGGCGTTCGCGATCAGGCCTACTCCGGCGAGCCCCGAGCGGCGAATGCGCGCGAGCGCGCCTCGCTCGAGCGCCTGCGCGAGGCCGTGCGAAGCACCGCCGGCCTGGTCCTGACCGAAGACGACGAGTTCGTCGACGCGCGCTACCACTCGTCCTGCGGCGGCCGCACAGCCGAAGGCCGCGCGGTCTTTCCGGAACTGCGTTCGAAATGCCTGTCGAGCGCCTCGTGCGAACCGTGCGCCGGCGCTCCGGCCGTGCAGTGGAACTGGACGGCGCGCCGCGACGAATTGAATTCGTTGGCGCGCGCGCATGCGCTGGGCGAGGAGCTCGTGAGCCTCACACCGCGAGAGCGCGATGGCTCGCAGCGTTGGATCACGGTCGAGCTCGTCGGCGACCGCGCGCGCAAGGAAGTGCGCTTCGAAGAGCTGCGCCGCGCGCTCGGGCGCGACAAGTTGCGCAGCGCGCTCGTGCTGAGCGTGTGGCCGAAGGCCGGTGAGCCGATCGCGACGGGGCTGGCGCTGCGCGGCGCGGGCTTCGGTCACGGCGCCGGACTGTGCCAGCGCGGCGCGCTCGAACACGCCAAGCGCGGCTGGAGCGCGGAGCGCATCCTCGCGCACTACTTCTCCGGCGCACGCATCGAGGATCGACGTTGATGCAACGCGAACGCTTCTCGTTCGAGCTGGTGGCGACCGCGTCCGACTCGCGCGGGCGCGTCGGAGTGTTCCGCACTCCGCACGGCGCCGTGAAGACTCCCGCCTTCATGCCGGTGGGAACGCGCGCGACCGTGAAGGGCGTCGACTCGAACACGCTGGCGCGTCTGGGCTCGCAGATGGTGCTCGCCAACACCTACCACTTGCACCTGCGGCCGGGCGAAGAGCTGATCGCCGAGCTCGGCGGACTGCACGGCTTCATGCGCTGGGATGGACCGATCCTGACGGACTCCGGCGGCTACCAGGTGTTCAGCCTGTCCGACATCCGCAGCATCGACGACGACGGAGCGACGTTCCGCTCGGTGGTCGACGGCGCGCAGGTGCGCTTCACGCCCGAGCGCGTGATCGAGATCGAAGCGAAGCTCGGCGCAGACGTCGCGATGGCCTTCGACCACTGTCCGTCGAAGCCCGACGTGCGCGAGGAAGTCGAGGTCGCGACCGAGCGCACCCACCGCTGGCTGGAGCGCTGCGTTCGACGCCACCGCGAACTGGGCGGCGAAGCGCGGGGACAGGCGCTGTTCGGCATCGTGCAAGGCGGCGCGTTCGAGGACCTGCGCGCGCGCTCCGTCGAAGCGGTGTGCTCGCACGATCTGGTGGGCTACGCGATCGGCGGCGTGAGCGTCGGCGAGTCGCACGAGCAGATGTTGCAGGCCGTGGACGCAGCGGCGCCGCGCCTGCCGGCGGATCGACCGCGCTACCTGATGGGCGTGGGCACGCCGCGCGATTTCCTCGACGCGATCGAGCGCGGCGTGGACCTGTTCGACTGCGTCACTCCGACGCGTCACGGCCGCACGCATCAAGCCTTCACGCGCAACGGAACGCTGAACCTGCGCAACGCGGCGCACGCGCGCGACGCGCAGCCGTTGGAACAGGACTGCGACTGTCCGGCGTGCGCGCACGGCTACAGCCGCGCTTACCTGCGTCACCTCGCCAAGTCGGGGGAGATGCTGGGCGCGCAGTTGCTCACGCAACACAACCTGCGCGCGTTCCATCGGCTGATGGAAGAAGTGCGCGCGGCCCTGCTCAACGGTTCGCTCGCGCCGGTGCGCGAGCGCTGGCTCGGCGCCACCGAGCAGCGCGCCTGAATCGCGCGCGTCGCTCCAGAGCGGATCAGCGCCGCGCGTAGTCGGGGCACTTGAACGCGTTGGGGCGTTCGGGACGCTTGCAAGCCGCGCCGTAGTCCCACTTGCACGAGTCGCACAGGGGCCTCGCCGGCCCCAGTGCGAACAGGCGCCGCAGCCAATCGCGCAAGTTGAACGAGAAAGCCATCGCTCCTCGCGGTGAGCGCGCGGACTGCAGGGTTCAGCGCGGGCGGCGCGCCGAAATCACTTCGAGCCGCGTGACGTCGAGTTCGCGCGGACGCGAGAGCGCCGCCGTCGGCCCGACGATCGCCGCGCGAAGCTCGCGACCGCTGACGCCCACCTCGACGTCGAGGAAGTCCTCGAGGCGCAGGCGGCCGGAGGTGCACACCAATTCAGCGCTCGCCGCGCCGCCGAAGCGCAGGAGGTAGATCGGCTGCTGCTCGCCCTTGACCACGACGCGCTCGACCCAGCCACGCGCATCGAAGCGCCCGTCGAACACGTTGCGATTCTCGGCCTTGCGCAGCGCTTCCTCGCGGCGGCGCAACGCGTCGGCCTGCGCCGCTTCGTGCGCGCGCAGATCCAACGTGAGCTTCCAGGCCTCTTCGTAGGTCGCGCACAGCTTGACGCGCTGCTGCGCGAGTTCGGCGGACGGCCCGCTTCCAGCGAGCGCGACGGCCTTCTCGAACGCGGCCTTCGCACTGGCGTAGTCGGGCGCGGCGCCCGACTGCTCCGCGGTGCGCGCCGCGCTGAGCAGTCGCTCACCTTCCTCGATCGCCGTCGCGACCGAGCGCTGATCGGCCGCGCCGGGGGCAGCCTTCGCACTGGCGTCGACGATCGGCGCCGCGGTCACCGGACGCGCCGTCGCGACAGCGGCGGCCCACAGCTTGGCGCCGTCGACTCCCGCGGCGAGAGCTTCGACCTGCGAACTCGCGACCCAGGCGCGGGCGTGCGGCGGCGACCACACGTTGACCCAGTCCTCCGCCATGGGCTTGGACAAGTCGCGACGACCGATCAGTCGCAGGCGCTCACCCCGACCCAACCGCTGGCGCAGCGGCAGGCTGTCGGTCGCGCTCGACGGCGAGGGGCGCATGAGCACACCTTCGCCCGTGACTTGGAGCGTGCCGGCCTCGGCCGCGGGCGCGAGGTACTCGCCGAAGACCCACACCGAGAAGCCGCCCGGCGCCTCGACCTCGAGCCAATCGCCGCGCTCGCCGTACACCGCGAGCACGTCGCCGGCCTTGGCCTCGAGCACGACCAGTCCCTGCGCGTCGTAGATGTTGCGGATCTTCGCGCCGTCGGACTTCGCGCGCACGTAGCGCAGGAACTTGGGCGTTTCGCCCTGCTTGGGAGCAACCGCGGGCGTCGCGACCGAAGCCTGCGCCGCGCTGTTCGTCGGCGTGGTCGCCGGCGTAGTCGCAGGAGTCGGCAGCGAACCGCTCTGGCCGTGCGCGAGGTTGGCGCTCAGGCTCACCGCGCACAGGGCCGCGGCGAGCAGGCATTGCGAGGGAGCGCGGCCGGCGGCGCGCGCCGTGGTCGATTGCGGGGCACGGACTTTCATCTTGAGCGTCACTTGGGGAGAGCGATCGTGTGCTGCGGAACCTGGGCGGACGAGGCCTCGGCCGGCCCGTGCGCGCACGCGGGGCGTGGGCAGGCGGGGCGGGCGCCCAACGGGCATCGCCAGAATTCCATCGCAAGGTGGCTCGGGCGTCGGCGACGCCCACGGACCGGGTTCGCGCCCCGCTCCGCGCCGCACCCCTGCGATGAGCTCGATGGTAACGCGGCGCGCTGGAGTGATCCACAAGCGGTCGCGCCAGACGCGCGCCAGTCCACCAAATCCTGTGGTGCGCGGAGCGCGCGCGTCGAGCCGCGGAGTCGCGCCGCGGGCGCCAGGATCTCCGGCCTCAGGTGGACAGGCCCGCCGTGCGCGCGTAAGACTGAGGGACTGCCCATGCGGAGTTTCTTACGCGCGAAGCTGCACAAGGCGACGGTCACCGAGGCGCGCCTGGACTACGTCGGCTCGGTGACCATCGACCGCGATCTGATGGACGCCGCCGACATCGCGCCCTTCGAGCGCGTGATGATCGTCGACAACACCAACGGCGCGCGCCTGGAGACCTACGCCATCAGCGGGGAGCGCGGCTCGGGGAAGATCTGCATCAACGGCGCGGCCGCGCACCTGGTGCGACCGGGGGACGAGGTCATCCTGATGACCTTCGAGTGGACCGACCGCCCGCGCCCGCCGGTGGTGCTGCTGCTGGACGCGGACAACCGCATCGCGCGGCGACTGGACGACCCGGAGAACCAGGAACCCGCGCCCGAGGCCGCGCTCTACGAGTAGCGCGAGCGCGCGTTCACTCGCGCGCTCCATGCGCCCGACGCGCGCGGTGGAGGCCCCGCGGCCGCATCTGATCCGCGGGGCGCGTGCACTCGGACGGGCTCGATGGGCTCGCTCGAACGGGGAGGCTGTGTCCCGCACTGTGTCCCGGCCGACGCGCGCGGGCGGAGGCCGGGACGCGCCGCGTTTGCTGCCTCAGCGGACGCGCTCGAGCGCCTCACGCAGGCAGGCGTGCTCGACCTCGCGCAGCGAGAGTCCGCTCGCACGCGCGAGCGCTACGAGGTCGTCGTACTCGAAGAACAGGTCGCGCGCGGTCGGCGGCTGACCGGTGTTCGAGCGCGGTCGCACGCGCCGCTGTCCGCGCACCGTCGCGCCGAGCAAGTTCAGCGCGAACGACTGGCGCTCGCACTCGGTGCGCTCTCGCAGGGACCAGCGCACGCCCAAGGTCGGCGAGTGCTCGAACAGGCAGTCCTCGAGTTGCTCGCGCTCGGCCTCGCGGCACAGCAGCGTCAGCAGCACTCCGGGACGATCCTTCTTCATGCTGACTGCGCTGGTCCAGACTTCCAGCGCGCCGCGCGCCCGCAGTTCGCCCACGAGGTGCCCGACGAGTTCGCCCGACGCGTCGTCGAGGTTGCACTCGAGTTCGACCACCCGCGCTCGCGGCGCCGCGAGCGCCCGCGAACTGCCGAGTTGGACGCGCGCTAGGTTGGGAGGGCCGACGCGCGGATCGCGGTGGCCGGCGCCGTAGCCGATGCGCTCCGCGCGGAACGGACCGGGCGCGGCGAAGCGCTCGGTGAACTCGACCAGGAGCGCCGCTCCGGTCGGAGTGAGACGCTCGCCCTCGCCCTCGAGCAGCGCGTCGCGGCCGCGCAGCAGTTGCGCCACCGCGGGAGCGGGAGCGGGCATCTGGCCGTGCGCGCACTTGACGTACCCGGAGCCGACCAGCGGCGGCGTGGAGAGCACACGGCGCACGCCCAAGCGCTCGAGCGCGAAGCAGACCCCCGCGACGTCGATGAGCGAGTCGACGGCGCCGATCTCGTGGAAGTGGATTTCCTCGGGAGAGCAGCCGTGCACGGCGCCTTCGGCTTCCGCCAAGCGCCACAGCACGGCGCAGGCGCGCGTGATCACGCCCTTCGAGAGCGTGGAGCGCTCGAGGATCTGAGCGAGATCGCGATAGCCGCGGTGCGGCAGCGTGTGCGACTCGGCCGTGCGAACCGTCAACTGCAGGCCGGACAGTGAGCCGCGCCAGACAGTCTCCGCTTCGAACGTCGCCTCCCCCGGGACCAGCTCTCGCGCCAGCGCGCGGAGGTCGTCGAGCCCGAACCGCGGGTCGCGCAGGTCGAGCAGCGCCGCCAGCAACATGTCCCCCGCCAGGCCCCCGAACGGCTCGATGAGCAGTGAGTCGACGGCGCCGTTCGAACTGGCCGTCGCGCCTGCGCTCGTCGCCGCATCGAGCGACGCCGCTTCGTGCGTCGACGGTCGTGGGTCGGCGAGGCGGTGGTCGTCGGGCGATGCGCTCATGGTGGGTGGTTGGATGCGCCGCGAAACGGCGGAGCGCCTGCGGACGGGAATCGGGGCGGAAGAGGATAGCCCGCGAGTCGCTGAGCTTCGCCGCCACCCGGGCCAGCACGCCCGCGCAGTTCCTCGACACCACGCAAC
>CALKYE010000154.1 GCA_938003765.1 uncultured Planctomycetia bacterium | reverse complement strand
GTGACGCCGGCGATCACGTAGTTGCCCAGGCTGTCGCCCTGGTGCATGAAGAACAGGTCGCTGAAGGTCGCGTCGTCCCACAGCTCGGTCGCGCCGGTGTGGATCGGGTCGCCGCCCTTGGCCATCAGCACGCCCTGACGGACGACCCAGTCCTGCCCCGACAGGAGGTTGCCGCGCGCCCACCAGTTGCCGGCGAAGTCCATGGCGACTTCGTCGATACCGGTGCTGGAGATCGGATCGCCCACGATGCCGGGGACGTCAAACCCTTCTTGGAGCACGACCACGCCGTCGTAGATCACGACCTGGTCCGTGGCCGTCGCGCCCGTGAGGTCGCCCTTGAGCACGTAGTGCGCGCCGTCGGGCGTGAACCACTCGTCCTCGAAGTCGATGTTGTCGATCGTCTCCGAGAGGCCCGTGAACTGACCGGACGGGATGGTGACCAGTTCCTGCGCCAGGACGACCGGGCTCGCGCCTTCGCTGACGTAGACCTCGTCGATCGAAGTCGTGATGCCCGGGCCGTCGATGCCGTCGGCCTCGAGGAACACCGTGCCGTCGTCGAGCAACACCACGCCCTGCAGCGTGTCGTCGTAGGTCACGCCGGCCGGGAACGCGCCCATCTGTCCGGCCTCTTGCGCGACGATGGTCCACACGCCGCCGATGTTCTTGGCGACGTAGTCGTCGTTCACCGACGACGAGGTGTTGTTCTTGACCGCGTAGTCGCCGGCCTCGGTGAGGCCGTTGCGCGACTGGAAGGGTCCCATGGTCTCGCCGAGCGGCGCCCAGGGGGCCTGATCGCCTTCGCGCAGGACCACCACGTTGTCGATCAGCAGCACGTCGTCGGCCGTGCTCGCCGCGTCGGTGTCGCCGTTGAGTTGCCAGCGGCCGCCCTTGGTGCCGTACGGGCGATCGAACGCAGCCGTCGTGCCAGCGAACTTGACGCCGACCAGTCCGGGGACGTCGGAGGAGGCCGACGCGGCGACGCTGGAGAACAGCACCGTGGCCGAACCCTGGAGCATCAGCGACGGAGCGCTCTTGTGCGTCGGGGCCCAGGGACCTTGCGGGGTGTTGATGGGATTGGAATCAGCGTCCTGCGCGACGGCGAGCGAGCCGAGAGCGGCCGCAGCGGCGGCGACGCGGATGGAGCGAAGTTGGATCATGAGCTTTCCTGAGAAGTCGAGTCGATGAGGAACGATGGGGACGGCCCCTGGGCGCAAGCGCCTGCGGGGTGAATGCGTTCCCACAAAAAAGAATTCTATGGCGACCTGGCGCTTGCGGCGCGCCGAGTCGGAAGCGCGCGCCGCGCGGCGCCCCGTAGAGGGCCCCCTCTGGGACCGGCGATCCCAGACAGTATTCTCGCTCGGCATGACGCTTTCGCCGTCCAACTCCCAGCCCAAGGCGCGCGCTGACGCCACCGGACCGCGCCCGGTGCTGATCGCCGGCGGCGCGGGGTACATCGGGAGCCACACCGTGCGCCACTTCGCGTCCCTGGGCGCCCCCGTGGTGGTGCTGGACAACCTTTCCACCGGCCATCGCGAGGCCGTCCAGCGCGCCGCGCCGGGCGCCCGCCTGGTGCAATGCAACCTTCTGGATCGCCCCGCGCTCGACGCCCTGTTCGCGGAGCACCAGCCGCGCGCGGTGATCCACTTCGCCGCGCGGGCGTACGTGGGGGAGTCGGTCACCGACCCGGCGCTGTACTACCGCGAGAACGTCGTGGCGACCTTCACGCTGCTCGAAGCGATGCGCGCGGCGGGCTGCGGAACGATCGTGTTCTCCTCCACCTGCGCGACGTACGGCATCCCACAGCGCCTGCCGATCGACGAGGAGCACCCGCAGGCGCCGATCTCGCCCTACGGCCGCACCAAGCTGCACATCGAGCACATGCTGGCCGACTTCGCGCACGCGTACGGCCTGCGCTACGCGGCGCTGCGCTACTTCAACGCCGCCGGCGCCGCGCGCGACGGAGCGCTGGGCGAGCACCACGATCCGGAGACGCACCTGATCCCGCTCGTGCTGCAGGTCGCGCTCGGCCAGCGCAAGGAGATCCAGGTCTTCGGCGACGACTACGACACGCCCGACGGCACCTGCATCCGCGACTACATTCACGTCGAGGACCTGGCGCGCGCCCACCAGCTCGCGCTCGACGCGCTCGAAGCGGGCCGTCCGTCCGTGATCGCCAACCTGGGCACGGGCGAGGGCTACTCGGTGAGCCAGGTGATCGATGCGGCGCGCAAGGTCACGGGCAAGCCGATCGCCGCGCGGCTCGTCGCGCGCCGACCGGGCGATCCCGCGCGACTCGTCAGCGGCGGCACGCGCGCGAAAGAGTTGTTGGGCTGGACCCCGCAGCGACCGGCGTTGGAGGACATCCTCGAGGACGCCTGGCGTTTCGCGGTCGCTCATCCTCGCGGATACCAGGACTGAGGCGCGGAGCGATCCATGGGCAAGCGGCGCGGGGGGAAGAGCTACATCGTGCGGTTGGCGCGCGTGGCCGTGATCCTCGCGCTCAACGCCGCTGCGGCTTACGCGCTGTGGCTCACATGGCCGCGTGATGCGTTCGACTCGGCGGATCCGTCCGTCGCCGCGAGCGCGCCGGCCGCGAACGAGTCCAACGCAGCGAGGGCGCGACTGCGCGGTCTCGGCCAGGCGCCGCGCAGCAGTGCGTCCGGCGTCTTGCGCGACGTCGAGACCGGCGCGCGCGCGATCGTCGCGCGCTGGATCGAGAGCGCGCGCGAACTGTCGAAGAACAAGGTCCACGCCGGCAACGTGGCCGTCGCCGTGTGCGTGCGCGAGTTGGGCCAGCCCGCCACGGGAGAAGTCGACCTCGGCGCGGGGCGCAGCCTCCTGCCCGCGTCGAACATGAAGCTCGTGACCACGGCGGCGGCGCTGACGCTGCTGGGGCCGAAGTGGGAGTTCCGCACGCGCGTCGAAGCGGGCGGACCGATCGTCGACGGAGTGCTCGACGGCAACCTCGTGCTCCGCGCCGCGGGCGATCCGCTCTTCGATCGACGCGCCGACGGCGAAGTGGAGGCGCGCTTCGCTCCGCTGCTCGACGCCTTGGCGGCGCGCGGCGTCACCTCGGTGCGCGGCGACGTGGTGCTCGACGAGGGAGCGTTCGTCGACCCCGCGCCAGCCGAGCAATGGCCCGGCGCGGAGCAGCACTGGGCGGAGTATTGCGCGCTCGCCGGCGGCTTCAGCGTCAACCGTGGCTGCCTCGCGATCCAAGTCACGCCGCGCTCGGTCGGCGACCTCGCGAACGTGCTCGTCCGCCCGCTCGGACACGGCCTCGAAGAGCGCCTGGGAGTGCGCACCGTCTCGGAGGGCAAGCTGATCGTCAACGTCGGCGCGCACACCGGCAAGGTCGTCGCGAGCGGCTCGATCCCCGCGCGCAGCGGGACGTGGAGCGACGCCGTCGCCGCGCCCGATCCGGTGCTCCTGTTCGGCAGGGTGTTGTGCTCCGCGATGGAGCGCCGCGGCATCGTGCTGCAAGGTCGACTCACTCGCCGGCGTCACGCGCCGGGCGGCGAAACGCTGTGCGTGTTGAGCACGCCGCTCGCCGAGTACCTCGAGGAGATCAACACCGACTCGACCAACGCAGTGGCGGACCAGGTGCTGCTCGCGCTGGGCAACGAGATCGTCGGCGCCGGCAGCTTCCCTGCGGGAGCGCGGGCGACGAAGGAAGCGCTGGTCGCACTGGGCGTGTCGGCCGACGGCTTCGAGCAGTTCGACGGCTCGGGACTGTCGCGCGGCAATCGCGTGAGCGCGCGGCAGATCGCTGCGTTGCTCGAGTCGGTCGCGAGTTCCGATGCGGCGAGCGCGCGCACGTACCTCGACTCGCTGGCTGTGTCCGGCGCGCAGGGAACGCTCTCCAGTCGCATGAAGAACGGTCCGGCCGCGGGACGCGTGCGCGCGAAGACCGGGTTCATCAACGGTGTCAGCGCGCTGTCGGGCTTCGTGCAGCGCGAGGACGGCCGCACGTTCGTGTTCTCTGTGCTGGTGAACTACCCGCACGTCGACGGGCTCAACGCCAACTGCTTCAAGCCCATGCAAGACGAGCTGTGCGAGCTGCTCGCGAGCGTCAAGCCGTGAACGATCCGAGCCCCGACGAACTCGACCAGCTCGAGTCGCTCGCGGTGGAAGCCGCACACGCCGCGGGTCGCGTCCTGATGGACCACCTGGGACGGCTGCGGCCTTCCGACGTCGCCTCGAAGGGCGTGCGGCGCGACCTCGTCACGGCCGCGGACCTCGCCAGCGAGCGCGAGCTCGTCGCGCGCCTGCGCGCCGCCTGCCCGACGCACCGCATCGAGTCCGAGGAAGAGGTGCGCGACGCGCGCATCGCCGACGAGTCTCAGGAGCTGCGCTGGTTCCTCGATCCGTTGGACGGAACGATCAACTTCGTCCACCAACTGCCGGTGTTCGCTGTGTCCATGGGACTGATGCGCGGTCGGACGCCGCTGGTGGGGGTGGTGCACGCGCCGCGACTCGACGAGACCTTTGCGGCGCGGCGAGGAGGCGGCGCGACGCTCAACGGCAAGCCGATCGCCGTCTCGCGCTGCGAGGAACTCGCCGACGCGATCCTGGCCACCGGCTTTCCCTACCGCCGCGGCGAGTTGCCCCACGACAACCTCGCGAATTTCCAGAGCTTCTTCCGCGAGGTGCGCGGCATCCGGCGCATGGGTTCGGCGGCGGTCGACCTAGCCTATGTCGCCGCGGGACGCCTCGACGGATTCTGGGAGCTGCACCTCGCTCCGCACGACGTGGCGGCAGGAGCACTGCTCGTGCGCGAGGCCGGCGGAGTCGTCAGCGACGCCGATCTCGGCGAGGACTGGCTGCGCGGAGGCCACATCGTCGCCGCGCCCGCTGCGCTGCACGGCCTGATCGCCGCGCGCGTTCAGCACTGACGCCGACGCGAG
>CALKYE010000153.1 GCA_938003765.1 uncultured Planctomycetia bacterium | reverse complement strand
CGCATGCGCAACACCTACTGCCGCTCGATCGGCGTGCAGTACATGCACATCGACGACCTGCACGTGAAGCGCTGGCTCGAGGAGCGCATGGAGGCGAGCGAGAACCGCATCGCGCTCGGCCGCGAGGCGCAGGTGCGCATCCTCACCAAGCTGCTCGACGCGGTGATCCTCGAGGAGTTCATCCAGAAGAAGTTCCTCGGCGCGAAGAGCTTCTCGCTCGAGGGCGCGGAGAGCCTGATCCCGCTGCTCGACCTCGCCTTCGACCACGCCGACTCGCAGGGCGTCGACGAGATCGTGCTGGGCATGGCGCACCGCGGCCGGCTCAACGTGCTGGTCAACATCATGGGCAAGCCCGCGGCGGACCTGTTCCGCGAGTTCGAGGACACCGATCCCGAGCTGCACATGGGCCGCGGCGACGTGAAGTACCACAAGGGCTACTCGTCGGGCCGCGTCGGCGCCTCGGGCCGCACGATGCACTTGTCGCTGTGCTTCAACCCCAGCCACCTCGAGTTCGTGAACCCGGTGGCGATGGGCCGCATGCGCGCCAAGCAGGATCGCTTCGACGATCCCAAGGGCGACCGCGGCTTCGCGCTCCTGATCCACGGCGACGCGGCGTTCGCCGGCGAAGGCATCGTGCAAGAGAGCCTCAACCTCTCCGAGCTCGCCGCCTACCGCACCGGCGGCACGATCCACGTGATCGTCAACAACCAGATCGGCTTCACCACGGCGCCGTGCGACTCGCGCTCGAGCACGTACTGCACCGACGTGGCGAAGATGCTGCAGATCCCGATCTTCCACGTGAACGGCGAGGATCCCGAAGCGGTCGCGCAGGTCGTGCGCCTGAGCCTCGACTTCCGCCGCCAGTTCAAGCGCGACGTCGTGATCGACATGTACGGCTACCGCCGTCGCGGCCACAACGAGGGCGACGAGCCGAGCTTCACCGACCCCAAGCTCTACCAGGCCATCGCGCGCCGCAAGTCGGTGGCCGAGGGCTACCTCGAGCACCTGCTCAAGCTGGGCGAGGTCACGCGCGAGGAGGCCGAGGAGATCGGGCGCAAGCGGCGCGCGAAGCTCGAGGAGGAACTCGCGCTGTCGCGTTCGAAGGCCTACGTGCAGCCGCGCGACAGCCAGGGCGCGCACTGGAAGGGCTACGAGGGCGCGTCGGAAGCCGACGTGCCGCGCGTCGAGACCGGCGTGGAACGCGCGAAGCTGTCCGCGCTGCTCGAGAAGCTCGGAACGCCGCCGGACGGCTTCCACGTGCACCCCAAGCTCGAGCGCTTCCTCGCGGGTCGGCTCGAGATGGCGAAGGGCGAGCGCGCGCTCGACTGGTCGGCTGGCGAGGCGCTCGCGTTCGCGACGCTCGCCGTCGAAGGCCATCGCGTGCGCCTCACCGGTCAGGACAGCGAGCGCGGAACGTTCAGCCACCGCCACGCCGTGCTGCACGACTACCAGACCGGCGCGCGCCACGAGTCGCTCAATCAGCTCTCGCCGCGCCAGGCGCGCGTGTACATCCGCAACTCCGCGCTGAGCGAGACCGCGGTGCTCGGCTTCGAGTACGGCTACAGCCTCGACTACCCCGAGGCGCTGGTCGTGTGGGAGGCGCAGTTCGGCGACTTCGCCAACGTCGCGCAGCCGATCATCGACCAGTTCATCGTCAGCGCCGAGGACAAGTGGAACCGCTTCTCCGGCCTGGTGATGCTCCTGCCGCACGGCTTCGAAGGCCAAGGGCCCGAGCACTCCAGCGCGCGCCTCGAGCGCTTCCTCACGCTCGCGGCCGAGGAGAACATCCAGATCGTCGTGCCGACGACGCCGGCGCAGATCTTCCACGCGCTGCGCCGCCAGGTCGTGCGCCCGTGGCGCAAGCCGCTGATCGTGATGACGCCCAAGAGCCTGCTGCGCCACCCCAAGTGCGTCTCGACGCTCGAGGAGCTCGCGCTGCGCCGCTTCCAGCGCATCATCCCCGACGATGCGGCCATCGACGCCGCGGCCGCGCGCCGCGTGCTGCTCGTGTCGGGCAAGCTCTACTACGAGCTCGTCGACGAACGCGAGCGCCTGGGCGCCAAGGACGTCGCCATCGTGCGCGTCGAGCAGCTCTACCCGCTGCAGCAGAGCGACGTCGAGGCCGCGCTCGCGCCGTACTCCAAGCGCGCGGAAGTGGTCTGGATCCAGGAAGAGCCCGAGAACGCTGGCGCGTGGCGCTTCCTCATCGCGCGCTTCGGCGAACGCATCGACGGCCGGCGCTTCCGCGGCATCTCGCGCCGCGCGAGCGCGTCGCCCGCCACCGGCTCGTCCGCCAGCCACCGCATCGAACAGAAGAACCTGCTCGAGCAGGCCTTCGCCGCTCAGTAGTCCACGACAAGCAATCGAAGATCCCCATGAGCTTGGAACTCAAAGTGCCGTCGGTCGGCGAATCGATCACGGAAGTGCAGATCGGCGACTGGCTCAAGGCCGCGGGCCAGGCGGTCGCGGCCGACGAAGGCATCGTCGTGATCGAGACCGACAAGGTCACGGTCGAGCTGCCGGCGCCGACGGCGGGCACCGTCACCAAGGTGCTCAAGCGCAAGGGCGAGACGGCGCTCGTCGGCGAAGTGATCGGCTACATGGAGGCGGGCGCGTCGGCGCCGGCCGCGCCGAAGAGTGAGTCGAAGG
>CALKYE010000152.1 GCA_938003765.1 uncultured Planctomycetia bacterium | reverse complement strand
TCGCGCGCGCCGACACGGTCACCTACCGCGTGTCGAAGTTCGTGCGGCGCAACCGCCTGCTCGTCGGCGCGACGCTGGCCGTGATCGTCGCGCTCGCCGTGGGACTCGTTCTCGCACTCCTTCAGTATCGGGTCGCGCTGCGCGCGAGCCTGGAGGCGCGACGGAGCGCCTACTCAGCCAATCTCGAGGCAGCGGAGGCGGCGCTACGCGATGGCGACGCCCGCACGGCGACGGCGCGACTCGTCGCCGCGCCCGAAGAGCTGCGCGGCTGGGAGTGGCGGCACCTTCAAGCTCGCCTCGACGGGAGCTCTGAGTTCGTGCCGGCCACCTTCGAGGGCGTCATCGTGGGCGCGCCGCTCACATGGCTCGACGACGAGACCTCGTTCGCCATCCGCTCGGACTACGACCTGGTCGTGCGGCGCGACGGGCGCGTCGTCGATCGCGTCGAGCTGTGCGCGCCGACCTCGATCTCCTATGCGCGGGGTTCGAGGCGACTGGCTTGGTGCACGTACGAAGGGGTGCTCTCCGTAGCGAGCATCGACGGCAAGCTCGCCGAGGCGAGAGTGTGGGCGAGCGATCCGCGCGCGCCGGACGCGGACGCGATGCACCTGGCGGTCGCGTGGAGCCCCGACGAGCGCTGGCTAGCGCTATCCGGCCGCCATTGGCTTCGGCTGTACAACGGCTCGAGCGGCGCGCTCGAGCACGAGTTCCCGCGCACGACGGCCGCGACGATGTGCGCGCACGTCGCGTGGACGCCGGACAGCCGCCGTCTCGCGCGCGCCAACTGGGAAGAGAGCGTGGACGTCTTCGATGTCGAGTTGCTCGAGCACGTCGCGAGCTGGCGAGCGCACACCATGGCGGTGATCGATCTCGCGTTCGACGAATCGGGCCAGCGACTCGCGACGTGTTCGCTCGATCTCACGACCAAGGTCTGGGACTTCGAGAGCCGGACCGAGCAGCGCGTCATCCGCCTCACGCGAGCGCCCTATTCACTCGCCTTCTTCGGAGACGAACTGCTCGTCGGCGAAACCAACGGCGGAATCCGCGGCTTCGATGCGCGCTCTGGCGAGCCGACGCGCCGGCTCATCGGGCACCGCGACATGGTGATCGGACTCAAGCTCTCTCCGGCGCGATCGCAGCTCCTCTCGCTGGCAGGCGCCGGCGAGGCGCGCACGTGGTCCGCGCAAGCTCGCGACGGACGCTCGGCGCGCACGTGCGAGTTCGTCAACGCGGTTCGCCCGAGCCCCGACGGCGAGCGCTTCCTGACCTCGTCGCCCGACAGCGTCCTGCGCGTGTGGGACGTCAGCACTTGCGCGATCCAGTGCGAGTCGCGACTCGACCGCGGCTACATGTTCGGGGCCGACTGGAGCCCGGACGGCCGCTGGATCGCGACCGCGCACGACGTCGGTGTGGTCGCGCTTTGGAACGCCGAGAGCCTCGCGCTCGAGCGCACGTTCGACGCTGCGCCTGGTTGGATGGCCGGCAACGTGGTGTTCGCGAGCGACTCGGAGAGCTTCTTCGCCATGTTGGTCGCGCCGTACTACTACCCCAGCGTGGTGCGGCGCTGGTCGCTGGACGGAGGGCGCGTGAGCGAGATCGAAGTTCCGCGCGCCAGTCGTGACAAGTCCGCGGATCTGGTGCTCGATGCGCAGGACGCGCCGAGACTTGTCGCCGGTGGCTACGTCGACGTCGACTCGTGGCGAGCAGACGGATCAGCGACGCGCCTAGATCCGTTCCACGCCGCGCCGATGACCGCGGCGACGTCGAACCGCGACCGCTCGCTGTTCGCCGCGGCGTACAACGACGAAGTCCTCGTCACTCGCGCCGAAGACCTCGACGTCGTCGTCCGCTTCCGAACGTCTGCGGCCGACGTGAAAGCGCTCGCGTTCCATCCCAGCGAGACGCGCCTCGCCGCCGCCGTGGGCGAGACCGTCGAGCTGTGGGACTGGACCGTCCCCTACCGCGTCGCGCTGCTGCACGGGCACGAGGGCACGGTGGTCGACGTCGCGTGGGCGCCGGACGGCGCGACGCTGCTCTCGGTGAGCTGGGACGGCGGCGTGCGCGCCTGGACGACCCGCCGCTGACTGCGCACCGGCTTGCGGAGGACGATCTGGGGCTGGTCGAAGGCGAGCGTGCCGGGATGAGCCCGTTCTCGCGGGAGTCGCGTTTGACTGCTTGGCGAGGCCCAGTACCGCGCCACTCCCTCCGAAAGGCCGATACCCATGACACGTCCCGCGTTTGTCCGACTCTGCTCGATCCTGGCCGCGTTGGCTCTGGAGACTGGCGCGCCCCACCTGCGCGCTCAGCTCGCCGAAGTCGCGCCGGTTTCGGCCCCTGCATCGCCGGCCGCGGCCGGAAGCAGCTCCCCGCGAACGATCCGCTCTTTCCTCGGTCCGAACACGTACGTCAACGGCCCGCTGGTGACGCAGATCGGCGTGGGCTTCGGCGGAGCGGACGTGAGCGAGGTCACGGCCCCGTCGATGACGTTCGGAATGTCCGCTGAAGCGGGCGCGACACGGTTGGCGGACGACTTCTTCGTTCCGCCCGGCGAAACGTGGGCGCCGCAGACACTGCGCCTGTACGCCTACGAGACAAACTCGTCGACTACGAGCACGATCACCGGCGCGACCGTTCAGATCTGGCTCGGAACCGCGGGGCACCCCGGCAGCCTGGTCATCGCGGGCGATACGACCACGAACCGGCCCGTTCAGGCGTCGTTCTCGAACATCTACCGCGTGTCGGCGGGGCTGCTCAACAACACCCAGCGGCCGATCATGGAGCTAGAGGTCGACGTGTCGTGGGTCGGTCCCCTGGCCGCAGGCCATTACTCCGTTGACTTCCAATTGTCCGGTTCCGCGAGCCTCACCGGTCCTTGGGCGCCGCCCGTGACTCCGACGCCTGCCGGCGCCAACGCCCGCCAGTATTCCTACGGCTCAGGCTCTTGGATCGTCTCTCTGGACGGCGGACTCGGCGCAGAAGCGCCCTTCGAACTCGACTACTTCCAGTTCGAAGGCTGCGGGATCCCAGCGGAACACAGCAGCGCCGCGGGCCCGAGCCTGCCGGTCCCGGCCTCGGGCACCGGGGGCGGCGGAACGTGGCCGGACACGCTCCCGCCTTCGCCGACGATCGTTCAGTTCGTGGTCCCCTGTCCGGTCAACTGCATCGATCGCATCACGCTGCACAACTTCCAACACACGCACGTGGGCGATCTGCACATCGCACTTCGCAGCCCGACTGGCGTGCTCCACAACGTCTTCGTTCGGCCCGGGTCCGTGAACGGCACCTTCGGATGGAACACAGACTTTCTCGGAGGCGGCGACGTCGACTTCCTCGATCCATCCACACTGACGCTTCCGCCAATCCAGCAGGCGAACTTCGGTCCTGGCGCCTACCCCCAACTCTTCGGCAGTGCGACACCCGCGGGCACCGTCGACACGCCGCTGAGCGGGATTTCGGGACCAGCCGGGACCTGGTCGCTCGAGATCTACGACTGGGCGAGCGTCGACACCGGCTCGATCGACGGCGTGACCATTCACTGCAATGGTTGTCGAACGGATGAAGTGGTGTTGGCGTGTGACATCACGAACAGCCGACTGGTGTCGTTCAGCTCCGTCGACGGGCGCGTCGTCAACCCGAGCGTCTTTTCACTCCCTCCGACCACATCGCCGTTCCACGCGATCCAGGTGGGTGCTCAGATCTGGATCAGTCTCCAGTCGGGCGATCGCATCCAGCGTTACAGCCTCGATGGGACTCTGCTGGGCGAGATCGGACCCACGTTCCCGGGCGGCGGCATCGACAGCGGCAGAGGCCTGGCGCGCGTGGGCAACACCGTGTATCTCGTCAACCAAGGTTCGAACAACGGCGCGCCGGGCGCCGCGATCCTGCGTTTCGACAAGTTCGGCGCTTACCTCGGTGCGACGCCTGTATCCGCTACGAGCGCCACTCCGACTTCACTGCTGGAGCACAACGGCGACTTGTTGCTCACCTCCGCCGCCGGGGACGACGTCCACAGATACACGCTTGGAGTCGCATCGCTCGGCGTGTTCCACAACTCGTCCGAGATCTCCGCTGCCCAGCAAGTCGCGCGAGCGGCGAACGGCAATATCCTGTGCATGAGCGCCTTCAACAGTCGCATCGTGGAGCTCGACGGATCGACTGGGGCGTGGGTGTCCAGCACGCCGGTCTCGCCAACCTTGCCGCAGGGGCTTTTTCCGCTGGCGAACGGGAAGGTGCTCTGGTCCGCGCTCTCGAACGCCTACGTCTACGACTCGGTCGTGGGCGGCTCGAGCCTCGTCAAGTCAGGGTCGTTTCGGCAGTTCAGCCTGTACGAAGCTCTGCCGACGGAGCCGATCGTCTACTGCACGGCCGGGACCACGACCAATGGATGCGTTCCCGCGATCTCGGCCAATGCGCTGCCGAACGTCACCAACACGGCGGGTTGCGTCGTGAGCGTCGCCAACCTCGAAGGCCAGAAGCAGGGATTGATCTTCTACGGCGTCAACAACAACGGTTTCACTCCCAACCCCTGGGGCGCGGGATCCAGCTTCACCTGCGTGAAGGCGCCCACGCAGCGCACGGGCTCGCAGAACTCCGGCGGCATCGCAGGTCTGTGCAACGGCTCGTTCGGAATCTTGTGGGACAGCTACCAGAGCGCCAATTCGTCGGCGCTCGGCAACCCCTTCGCTCCGGGCGACAGGGTGTACGTTCAAGCGTGGTTCCGCGATCCGGCGGCGCCGAAGACGACGAACCTCTCCGATGCTCTCGAGCTGACCTACCTGCCGTAGACGCGGGGGCCGCGCTTCGATGCCCGACCGCGCGAAG
>CALKYE010000151.1 GCA_938003765.1 uncultured Planctomycetia bacterium | reverse complement strand
GCCAACGCGCTCGGAGACGCTCTGCGCGCGCGGCTGGACCTGCGCGAGGAGGACGGCGCGCGATGAGCGACGCGCTCGAGTTCCGCGGACTGCGCGTGAGCTACCGCGAGCGCGGAGCGTGGGCCCAGGCCGTCGACGGCGTCGACGTGCGCGTCGAGCGCGGTCGAACGCACGTGGTCGTCGGGGAGTCGGGCTGCGGCAAGAGTTCGCTCGCGCTGGCGCTCCTGGGGCTGGTGCGCGCGGGCGGTCGCGTGTCGGCGAGTTCGGCGCGCATCGACGGGCGCGAGCTGCGGCTCGACGACGCGCGCGATCTCGAGCAGTTGCGCGGCCGCGGCGTGGGCCTGGTGCTGCAGGAGTCGGCGCAGGCGCTCGATCCGCGCATGCGCGTCGAACGGCTGCTGGTCGACGGACTCGTCCGCGCCGAAGTCCCCGCTGCGGAGCGCCGCGCGCGGGCGTGCGCGTTGCTCGAGCGCGTGGGCTTCGAAGCGCCGCAGGACGTGCTCGCGCGCTTCCCGCACGAGCTGTCGGGCGGCATGCGCCAGCGCGTGCAGCTCGCCTCGGCGCTGTCGACCTCGCCGCGCTACCTCGTCGCCGACGAGCCCACGGCCAGCCTCGACGCGCTGCTCGCTCGACGCGTCGTCGAACTCCTGCGCTCGCTCGTCGAGCGCGAAGGGCTGGGGCTCTTGGTCGTCACCCACGACCTCGCCGCAGCCGCCGAGTTCGGCGGCGACATGAGCGTGATGTACGCCGGGCGCGTGGTCGAGCGCGGCCCCGCGCGGGCGCTGCTGCTCGCTCCGCGCCATCCGTACACCGAGGCTCTCGTGCGCGCGGCCCCGACGCGCGAACCGTTCGACACGAGGCTCGAGGGGCTGCCCGGCCGCGCGCCGTCGCCGCTCGAGCGGCCGTCCGGCTGCGCCTTCGCGCCACGCTGCGCGCTCGCGCGTCCGGAGTGCCTGCGCCAGCCGCCGCCGCTCGCGAGTTCGCCCGCCGGCCGCGAGCTGGCCTGCCCGCCGCGCGCGGAGGAGTTCGCCGCATGAGCGCGAGCCGATCGCGCGACGCGCGCCCGCTCTTGGAGGTGCGCGAACTCACGGTTCGATACGCGCGCCGCGGCGGACAGCCGCTGGTGGCTCTCGAAGGCGTCAGCTTCGAGCTCGCGTGCGGCGAGCGCCTCGCGGTGGTCGGAGCGTCGGGCAGCGGCAAGTCGAGCCTTGCGCGCGCGCTGGTGGGCTTCACGCCGCACTCCGGCGTCGTGAGGCTGTTGACTGCGGCGCGCGCGCCGCGGCCGATCCAGCTCGTGTTCCAGGACGCGGGGGCGTCGCTCAATCCGCGCCGCAGGATCGGGGCGGTGCTCCAGGAACTGCTCGACGCACGTCGAGCGCGCGGCGAAGGCGTCGCGCAGTTGCTCGCCGACGTCGGTCTGCCGCCGCAGATCGCCGACGCGGCGCCGCACCAGCTCTCGGGCGGTCAACGCCAGCGCGCTGCGATCGCGCGCGCGCTCGCGGCGGACCCGCAGGTGCTGGTGTGCGACGAGATCCTGTCCGCGCTAGATGCGCCCGTGCAGGTGCAGATCCTCGAGCTGCTCGAGCAGCTCGTTCGCGCCCGCTCGCTGGGCGTCGTGTTCGTCACGCACGACCTCGCGGTGGCGCGCCGCTGGTCCGATCGCGTGGCCGTGCTGCACGGCGGGCGGCTCGTCGAGCTCGGCCCCGCGGCCACGATCTTCGACGCGCCGCGACACGCGCACACGCGCGAGCTGTGGAACGCGCGGCTGCGCTGGCCCGAGGGCGTTCAGCCGACGCCGTAGTGCTCGCGCAGCAGCTCGCGGAGCTGCGGGAAGCTCAGGATCTCGTGGTCGGCGACTTCGGCCGGCGCGCTGGGGGGCGGGTGCTTGCCGGAGAGTCGCGCCCAGCACGTGCGCATGCCCAGCGACTTGGGCGGCGCGATGTCGTTGCGCGGGTTGTCGCCGACGTACATCGTGCGCGCGGGCGGGGCTTCGAGCGCCTTGAGCGCCGCGGCGTACAGCTTGGGGTTGGGCTTGGCGACGCCGATCTGATCCGAGATGAAGATCGCCGCCGGATCGATGAACTCCACCAGGCCCAGGCGCACCAGCTTCTCGGCCTGCTTGGCCGTGAGTCCGTGCGTCACGACTCCGGTGCGCAGCCCGGCTGCGCGCAACTCGGCCAGGAGCTCGCGCACGCCGGGGTAGGGCGCCAGCTCGCGGAACTTGGTGTCGTGGTACGCGGCCACGCCAGCCGCGACGACCAGCGCGGGGTTGAGCCCCTCGCACGCGCCCGGGTCGAGGCGCAGGAGCAGCTTGTCGAAGTGGTGCTCGTAGTTCGAAGAGAACTCGGCGATGACCTCTTCGAGTTCGCGGTAGACCGCGTCCTCTTCCGCTCGCAGGCCCGCCTGGATCATCGCTCGCACAGCGTTGCGGCGAGCGCGTGCGGCGAACGCCGTCGTGGGGCACAGCGTGTCGTCGATGTCGAACAGCACTACGTCCAGAGCAGGCATTGCGGCGTGTCAGGCTAGCGCGCCCCCGCTCCGCCGCCAAAGACGCGCGGTGGGGGATCGGGCGGCGTTCGAGTCGCTCTCTGAAATGGCGCGGGCCCCGCGCTCGAAAGAGCGCAGGGCCCGCTGGAGGCGTCGCCGCCGGAAGATCCGACTCGATCAGCGCAGGCGCGATTCGAGCTTGGTGATCTCTTCGCGCACGTCGGTGATGTGCGCGCGGATCAGGATCATCAGCGTCTTGTTCTCGTCGTTGTAGCCTTCCTGCTTCAGGAGCAGGCCGACCAGCGGGAGCTTGGCGAGCCAGGGCACTTCGGCGCGCCGCTCGATGTTGCGGATGTTCGACAAGCCGCCCAGGAGGATCGATCCGCCGTCGGGGATGATCGCGCTGGTGAACACGCTCTGGACTTCGAGTTCGGGCAGTTCGAACTCGACCGGCAGCGTGTTGCCGCCCAGCGTGGTCGCGAAGGGACGCAGCGCCACGACCTTGGCCACCGTCGGCTGGATCTCCAGCGTCAGGTACTTGCGGTTGTGGTGGATCGTCGGGCGCACGTCGAGCACCACGCCTTCGTGGAGCACGTTGACCTGCGGGTCGGCGATCTTCTCGAACTGCGCCACTTCGACGTCGAAGTCCTGGATGTAGGCGCGCTGGTTGATGACCGCCACGTAGGCGCGCTGGGTGTTGTGCACCGAGAGCACCTGGCTGTTCACCAGCTGGTAGTCGACGTTCTTCTCGACCGCGCGCAGGATCATCGACACTTCCAGGTCGTTCAGGAAGGTCAGCTGCGTCGTGATGCCGCCGATCGTGGACAGCGCGCTGCCCAGCGGACGGTTGAAGAAGTTCTCGGTGCGGCCGCCGAACTGACCGTCGCCGCCGTCGTTGTAGAACAGACCGGAGGAGGGCACGCCCGAGGCCGCGCCGAGTCCGCCGTTGTCCAGACCGCGCGACGCGTTGTCGTCGAGGCCGTTGGTGACGTCGTCGAGGTCCTTGAACGGCGCGATCGGGTTGTCGAGGCCGCGGAAGTCGACACCGATCTCTTGGATCCAGTTCGACGACACGGTCATGAACTTCGATTCGATCGTGACCAGCGAGCTCTGGAAGCGGCGCAGGTCGTTGAGGAACTTGACGACCTTCTCCTGCACCTCGGGGGTGTGGACGATGACGATGAAGCCTTCGCCCTCGGAGATCGAGACGCCCTCTTCCTCCCAGGAGCCGACCTCGACGTTCTCCTGGATCAGCGTGGAGAGCGACGCCGTGTCGATCGGCTTGGACTTCTCACCGATGCCGCCGAAGGGGCCGCCGCCGTCGTCGTCTTCCATCTCGGACAGCAGGCGCAGGCGGTCGATGCGCGGCCCGAGGAAGTCCGTGAGGCCGAACACGAGGTCGTTGACGTCGTGGTTGTGGATCGTCGGCTTGGCGCGGGCCTTGACCTTGGTGGTCACCAGCACGGCGTCGTGGCGAACCGTCCAGGTCACGTCGTCGCCTGCCGCGCGGCAGATGATGTTGAGCGCCTGGTCGACCCCCAGCGAGGTGGTCATGTTGAACTGGAACACCTTGCCCGCGTCGGAGGCCGCGGTCTCGGCGGCCGGGTCGACGACCAGCGGCAGCCCGGTGAACGTGCGCAGGATGTCGATCACGGCCGAGAGGCTCTCCTCGTCGGCGACCGTGAGGCCGGGGATGCGCGTCGTGGTGAGCTGCTGGCGCAGTTCGCGGTCGGCGTCGGACTGGCCGCCGGCCGTCGTGAGGCCGCGGCGATTGGCCCGGCGCTCGGTGATGTCGGCCCAGAAGTCCGGGTCCGGCAGGGTGTAGATGTCCGTCTCCGGGATGCGCGCCGCTTCGAGCTGCTCGCCCCAGCGCTTGAACTGCTCGCGCTTGGCGAGGATGTAGTCCGAGCGCAGGCGCTCGCGGCCCACGCGGAAGGCGGTGTCGCGCACTTCGGTCGCGCGCTCGTTGCGCGGATCGACCTGCAGCGCCTGGTCGCAGTAGTCGATCGCGTCTTCGTACTCGCCCTTGTCGAAGGCCTCGATGGCGAGCCCGATCATGTTGTTGAGGATCGCTTCGCGACGCGCGGCTTCGGCCTGCTCCTGCGTGCGCAGGGCTTCGACCGTCTGGGCGCGCTGCTGGTCGCGCGCGGACTGCTCGGCGGCGACGCGGTCCTTGGTGGCCTTCTCGAGCAGCTCTTCGATCTGCTTGTCGAGGCCCTGCCAGTCGATCGAGTAGGGGGCCCAGCGCACGTGGTTGCGTGCGACGGACAGGTCGGCGATCGCGCGACCGTAGTCACCGCGCGCGAGGTGCTTGCGGCCCGACTCGAAGCTGTCGCGAGCGGCGGCTTGCATCTGCTGGACGCGCACCATCTGGCGTTCCTGCATGTCCTGCACGGTCGCGCCGACGGCCGACTTGCCCATCAGGACGGTGACCTCGTTGAGCAGCTTCTTGGCCTCGAGGTTGGTCGGGTCGATGTCGAGCGCGCCGAGCAGCTCGGACTCCGCCTCGGGATAGCGCACGGCGGCCATCATGGAGCGCGCGTTGGCGAGGCGACGCTCGAGAATCAGCGCCTCCTTCTGCTTCTTGAGCTCCAGGAGCTGGCGCTCCTGGGTCAAGTCAGCGCCCTGCTGAGCAGGCGTGGCGGCCGGATCGGCGCCGGGCGTGGCCGCGTTCGCTGCGGGTTGCGCAGCGCTCGGGTCAGCGGCGGTCTCGGCGGATGCCAGGTCGTAGTGAGGTGTCGTCGCGCAAGCCGCCGACAGAAGCACCGTGAACGGAAGGGCGGGACCGACCTTGTTCATCGCGGGACGTTTCGACTCGAGAGAGAGGGAGAGGGGACCCGGACTGCGGTTCGCGCTCGTGCCGCCCAGCAGGCGACGTCGCACGCGGAGGGCCGGGCACTGGCCCGGAAACCGGCGGGGGGGAACTTTGAGAGAGAGGAGAGACTTCGAGCTCGAGCCCGCGGCCAGCGTTGCCAGCGTGCGTCGCGCGCGCGCTGAAGTGCAGCTCGGATCCGAGTCGTGGGGGGTGCGGAAGATAGCTTTGGCGTCAGATTTTGGAAAGCTCGAGCGTCGATCCGCGCGCGAGTCGAGGACTGCGCGCTGCTCGCGCGAAACACGCCGATGGGCCGCGCTCGCAGCGATGCTCCGACGCTACTTCTTCGCCTGGCCCGAGCGGTCGCCGACGAACGAGATGTCCGTGTAGCCGACCTTGATGGCCTCGTCGAGGATCAGCACGACGTCCGCGTAGACCGTGCCCGGATAGGGGTCGATCGTCGCCGGCTGAGTCGGATCCGCCTTGTAGAGCTCCTTGAGACGCTGGGCCGCTTCCTCGAGCTTGGTGGTCGACTTCGGACCGATCGAGTACTTCACGATGCGATCGGGGCCGTAGCGGAACGGGCCGGTGCCGGACCAGGGCTCGTCGTCGCGCGGGTGGAGCTTCTTGCCCTCCTTCTCGACCTTGAGCTTGATCTCGACCTTCTCCTTGGGCTCGGCCGGCGAGGTGTTCACGCCGACGTCCTTCGGGAGGTACGCGGCGAGCTTGCCCTCGAGCGTTTTGAACTTGATCGTGAGCATGAAGAAGATCAGCAGCTGGAACACGACGTCGATCATCGGCGTCATGTCGCCCTTCATCTCTTCCGGAATGCCGGGCGCTTGTGACTTACGAGCCATGGCTCACTGTGCTCCTTCTTCCTTCTTCATCTCGGCGGCCGCCAGTTCGATCTTCCAGATCTGGATGCCCTGCAGGCCGCACAGCTCCATGACCTTCTGAATGTGCTTGAACGGCGTCGCTTGGTCGGCGCGGATCAGCACCGGCTTGTCCGGCGCGATGGGCGAGTTCGGGTTCGCGGGATCGGTGCGCGCCTTGGGCATCAAGCGCGCCTTCTCCATCAGGAACTTCTTGAGCTTCTCGTACCCGTCGTCGTTGTTCGGGTCGTACAGCGGGTCGCGCTTCACCAGGATGCGGCCGTCCGAGGTGATGTTGATCACCGCGCGCTGATCCGCCGGGTTGGGCTTGTCGGGAGACGCGGTCTCCGCCTTCGGCAGCACCAGGTCCTCGAGGTCCTTGGTGCTCATGTCCATGAGCAACATGAAGAAGATGATGAGCTGGAACGTGACGTCGATCATCGGCGTCATGTCCATCAGGATGTCTTCACCCGGGCTGGTCTTGGTCAGCTTCAACGCGGCATTCTCCAGTCGTTCTCGAGGCGCAGGTCGCAGTCGGCGCGCAACAGCGGGATCCCGTGCGAGGGGCCGTCGATCCGGGCGTGGGGAGTACCCCGCCGCCCGTGGCCAGTTTCCTCGCCGGTGATGCGAGTCCGCCGCGCGATGCTTCGCACGGCGGACCTCGTCAAGGGCTCAGCTCTGGGTGCGGAAGCGCTCGAACAGGTCTTCCACGATCGCACCGACCTCGATGATGTTGCGCACGAGGCGGTTGCGCAGGTAGGCGAACGCCGCGGTGGCGGGGATCGCGATCATCAGACCTTCGAAGGTCGTGAGCAGAGCGACGTAAATACCGCCCGCGAGCTGCGACGGCGTCGGGTTCTGCGTGTTCGCGATGACGTGGAAGGACGCGATCATTCCGGACACCGTGCCGAACAGGCCGAGCATCGGGGACACGGCGCCGAGCACCGAGATCCAACCGATCTTCTGGTGCAGGCGGATCGCCTCTTCGTCGCCCATCTCGGAGATGGCGGTCTGGATGACTTCGAAGGGGTGGCCGATCTTCGAGATGCCGGCGGCGACCACGCGCGTGAAGAACGTGGGCTCGTTCTCGCACAGCTCCATGGCTTCCTGGTACTGGCCTTCGTCGAACAGGCTGGTGATCTCGTCGATCAGAGCCGGCGGGGCCAGCTTGTCGCGGGAGAGCGTGACGTAGGCTTCGATCACCAGCGCCAGGGTCACGACGGACAGCGCGATGATCATCCAGCCGATGAAGCCCGACAGGACGATCAGCTCGCCGATCGAAAGCGAGCTCTCCTCAGCCGCCGGCGCGGCCGCGGCGTCTTGAGCCAGCGCAGGGGCGGCGCTGAAGGCGGCGAAAACGAGGGCGGCGGCCAGCGCCGGAGCGGCGCGACGGGCGAGCGGCAGAGCTCGCGAACAGACCTTGGCGAACATATCCCGGGGACTCCTGGTGGGTGAGAGATGAGAGAGAGGGGGTGGGACCCTTGGATGGGGCGGGGCGGTGCAGTGGATCAGTGCGGGGGAGCACCGACCTGCTGCGGCCGGGGACGATCGAGCGGCGAGTCGGGAGATGCGGGCTGCGGGTGGGGCTGACGGTTGCTGACGAACGTCGAGCGCGACGCGGGGCTGCGGGCGCGCTCGCTCTCTCAGCAGCCGAGTTCCTTCTGGAGTTGTCGCGCGCGCACGGCCGCGGGGGTGCCGCCAGCCGTGCTGAGCACGGCCTTGACGCGGGTGCACGCCTGCAGGCGCGCGTCGCCGTCTTCGAGCTTGCTGTAGCACTCGGCCAGCTTCACGAGCGCGCGCGCCGCGCGATCGGCGTCTTGCGGATCGAGCGCAGCAGCTCGCGCCAACTGCAGCCACGCATCGCGCAGCCGGCCTTCGGCGAACAGCGCCTCGCCGAGGCCCAGGCGCGCGCCGAAGCGCATCGCGTGCGACGAACCGGCGTTGAGCGAGTTGACCTTGTTCTGGAAGAAGGTGAGCGCCTGCTTCGCCTGGCCGCCGGCGAGGTCCACGAACCCGGCGCCGAGCGACGCTTCGTCCGCGATGTTCTGGTACACGGACTTCAGCGGATCGTCGGCCGCGGCGCCCGCTGCCAGCGGACCGGCTTGCGACTCGAGCGAGGTGTAGATCTCGCGCGCGCCGAGAGTGTCTTTCGCATCGGCGAGAGCGCGAGCGGCGTGGACGCCGGCGCGCAAGCAGTCCGCCACCTCGTAGCCCGCGGTGGCTTCGGAACCCTTGAGCTCCGCCCACAGCGCCTTGAGCGTCGCGCCCGCTTCGGCGGGCTTGCCGGCGAGCCACTGGGCCCGGCCGAGCAGCGCGCGCGCTCGCGGCGTCTCACGATGTCCGGCGTTCGCAGCCAGGAACGCTTGCGCCTCGGTCACCGCTTCGACGAAGCGCGCCGGTTCGGTCGCGCCCCAGCGCAGCAGCGCCTCTGCGGTCTCGAGTTGCGCGACAGCCTTGACGACGGCGCGCGCCGAACCGTCACCGGCCGCGCTGCGCAGTTGCGCCACGGCGTCGGAGTACAGGCCGCGGTCGAGGTACGAGAGCCCGTCGCGGAACGACTGAGGCGCATCACCGAAGTTGATGCGCACGACGAGCGAACCGTCGTAGTTGATTTCCTTGCCGCCCGCGGTGACGACGACCTTGTCGAGGTCGTTGCGCTCCACGCGTGCGGCGACCGGCGCGACGGATCGATCGCGCTTCGAACGCACGAAGACCTGGTCGAGCGCGGCGGCCTTCTCCTGGATCACCGCTGACGCGGCGCGCGAGGGAAGCGCCGACGCGCAAGGTGCGGCGACGCCGAACGCGGCGGCGAGAGCGAGGACGACCAAGCGGTTGGGCTGCATGCGGGGGGCGGCGATTCTAGCGAGGGACGTGGGGCTCACAACTGCGCGGGCTAGGTCAGTGCAGCCCTGTCAGCGACCGACCTGGGCCAACAGCCACACGAACAGCTGGCGCAGATCCTCGGGCATCTGATCGTGGCGGAACTGCGGGCCGAGGTTGGTCGGGTTCGCGAGGAAGGCGATGTCGGTCTTGGCGACCTCGGCCTTCTTGCTGTCCAGCTTGCTCCACTGGTGGAAGGCGTAGATCTGGTCGAGCTTGTACTGGAACCAGTCCGCGGTCCACTTCTCCGCGCTGCCCGCGAGTTGGTTGATGATGATCGCGCCCGTCTCGAAGTTCTCCGCCCCACCGATGCCGGGGACTTCCTTGGGGCCGCCCAGCTTGCCGTCGGCGGTGGTGGTCATTTCCACCCAGCCGGTCAGCGCGCGCGCGTAGTTCGTCGCCGTCGGCTTCGTGGCGCGGTACTTCGCGTCCTTGGCGTTGAGCGGAGCGAGCACTTCGGCCGCCTCCTGGACCTTGTACTGGCGGATCAACGCCAAGCCCAGGTCAGGCAGAACGCCTTTGAGCATGATCTCTTCCGCGCTCGCGTCGGCCGCGAACTGCATGCGGATGCGCTTGAGCAGGTCCTCGGCCTTGGCCCACTCGCCCAGCTCGATCCAGTGCGTGGATTCGCGCCGCATGTTGGCGAACGAGGGCTTGGGCGATGTGCGGTTCAGCGTTTCGAGGTTCTCCGCCATCTCCACCAGCAGCCGTCGGCGCTTGGCCTCGTCCTGCTCGGCGTTGCGCTGCGTCTCGAGCGCCAGGTACGACTCCTTGGCGGCATTGCCGGTGTAGGTGTCGTCGGGGTACAGCGTGAGCATCGTCTCGAGCACCGCGCGCACCTGCGCTTGCTCGCCCAGCTTCACCCACGCCATCAGCGTCTGGTACAGCGCGGCGGGGGCGAAGCGCGTCTGCTCCGGGAACTCCTCGTGGTACTTCCCGAGCTTGTTGACCACCGCGCGCCAGTCGCCCGAGCCCTTCTCGGCCAGCTTGTAGAGCGACAGTCCCCAGTAGAACGTCGCGCTCGCGCGCGCTTCCTTGCGCTTGGCGAGGCGCGTGGGGTCGGTCTCCGCGTTCTTCGCGTCGGTGATGTACTTGGTCAGGTAGTCGTCGAAGATCTGGATCGCCGCGTCGAACTTGCCCTGGCGGTAGTCGCAGATGCCGAGCGCCACGATGGCCTTCTCGCGGAAGTTGCCGCCGGTGACCGCGCGGTACTTCGTGCGGGCCTCGTCGTACTTCTTGGCGTCGAGGGCCGCTTCGCCGGCGCGGAACAGGATGTCGTTGGCCGCGCCGCCGGAGGTGCGCGCGAGGATCTCCTCGGACTTGCGCACGAGCGCCTCGACCTGCGCGTCGCCCTTGGCCTGGCGCTTGAGCGCCGTCGCCGCGCTGTTGAAGCCGGTGGCGTTCTGCTCGTCCCACACGGCGTCGCCGCCGGCCCAGGACTCGAGCGCGAGCTCGTAGGTCATCGCGGCCTCGAGCTGGCGGTCGAGGCGCGCGTAGCTGCGGCCGATGTGCCACAGCACCTTCGGCATGAGCTCGGTGCGCGCCGCCTGGTCTGCGCCGTCGAGCGCCAGGATCACGCGCTTGAACGCGGCGATCGCCGGCTCGAACTCGCTGGCGTTGAAGTCGCCTTGCGCCGCGTCGAACAACACGGTCGGGTCGACCTGGATCCCAGGGCGCGAGATGATCGCGCCGATCACCTGCTGGGCGCGCACGAGCAGGGTCGTGCCCTTGTTCTCGTTGGCGACGATCTGCGCTAGCGAAAGCGCGAAGTCGAGCGCCGAGCGCTGCGAGCGCTTGGGAATGTTGTTGGCTGCGGCCTCTTCCGCCGTAGCGAACCAACGCGCTTCACCGGCCGCGGTGTTGCCGCCGATCACGCCGCCGAAGTCGACCAGCAGACGCGCCACGTCGAGGAGCGCGAGGTAGCCCTGCGGCTGCACGAGGTCGAGGCCCTCGCGACGCCACGTGTTGTAGAGGTGCAGGCTCCACTGGATCGCGGCCTGGCTGTCGCCCTGCGCGGCGAGCGACTTGGCCAGCCCCGGCGTCCCGAGCTGAACGAAGAGGAAGCGCGCTTGCTTCTCCTCGGTGGTCATCTCGCTCTGCTTGACGGCCTCCTGCCAGGCGGCGAGGTCGATCGGGATCGAGAAGTTGACCGGGAACTCGTAGTACGCGGCGGCTTCGTCCCACTTGCCCTGCGCGGCGTAGACGTCGGCGATGCCGATCATCGCGCGCATGCTCCAGGGAGTGCCTTCGCCCGCCTCGTCGGAGAGGCGCTCGAACTTCTGGATGGCGAAGTTGAAGTTGGCGTCGCCCAGCTCCTCGGCCTTGCCGAGCTCCAGCAGCATCTCGCCCTGCGCCAGCAGCAGCTCGAACAGCTTGCGCTTCTGCTCGGGGCTGCGCTCGTCCGGCGGGATCGCCAGGTAGCCGTCGACCACGGTTCCCGCGCGGCGCGAGGCCGACGCGAGCACGTCCTGGATCTCGGCGCGCAGAGCGGCCTTCTCGTCGCCGAGCGCGTCCTCGAGTCGGCCGGCGAGCGTGCGGGCGTAGGCGCTGGACGCCTCCACCAGCCCAGCTTCGGCGAGCGCCTTGCTCTCGTCGTTGAAGCTCGAGCGGGAGAGGAAGCTGGTGTAGGCATCGATCGCCTGCTTGAGCAGACGCTCGCGGTTCTTGGCGTCGGTGCGCGCGGCGGCGAAGTACACCTCGCACTTCAGCAGCGCGACCTCTTCGGCGAGGGCCGTGGGGGGATTGGCGCGCTCGAGCCGCGCGATCACTTCCTGCGAGAGCTCGACGAAGCTCCAGTTGGCGAGTCCGCGCGCGAAGGTGATGTCGGCGCGCAGCTCCGCCTCGCTGGCCTGGGCCAGCGCGCCGGCGGACGTCCCGATCAATGCGCCGGGCGACGCGATCAGCAGGGGCTGGGCGGTTGCGGCCCCGCCGAGCAGGTAGGCGGCGCCCAGAGCGAGCAGCGTGGGACGGAGAGCGTTTCGGGCCAGCGTCAGCATGATCGTTGGGGCTTGGGCGCCGCGCGTCGCGGCGCGGAGTCGGCGGGCGCGGGGACGCGCTCGTCACGCGGACGAGGCGCGCGTCGCCCCATGGGGAACCCGCGTTTCAGCAATACCGCGCCGAGGGCTGCGGTCTACCGAGCCACAGGTGGTTCCAGGAGGCGACAGCGATCCCGGGCGAAGTGGGGGATGCGGTCGGAGAGACAGGTTGCGGGCCGCCGACTGCGCGCCCGTCCGAAGCGCCGCGCGCGGCGGCGTGGACGAGCGCCATCGGCGACGCCTACGAACGCGCGCTCGCTCGGCGAACCGACCGAGACCCCGTGGGGGCTCGATCGGCCTTGCTCGCCCGGCGAGCGCGCGCTCGATGGATCAGAACTTCCCGAGCTGCGACGGGGTCGGCTCGAGCTCCTGCGGGATCACGATCTTCGCGGTGACGAGGATCAGGAGCTTTTGGTTCGAGGCGTAGTTGCCCTTGCGCTCGAACAGGAAGCGCACCACCGGCACCTTGCCGAGCAGCGGGATCGACGAGCGCAGGTCTTGCTTCTCGCTGACCTTGAGTCCGCCCAGCATGACCGTGCCGCCGTCCGGCATCGGCACCGTGGTGCGGACGCGCTGGATGTCGAGCTCGGGGAGCTGGATCGTGACCGGGTTCTGGCTGGACAGCGTGGTCGCGACTTCGCGGATCGGCCGGCGCAGCGTGGCCACCGTTGGACGCAGCTCCATCACGATGAAGCGGCGGTCAGCGGAGACGACCGGCTTGACGTCGAGGACGACGCCGTCCTGGATCACGTCGATGATCGGGTCGGCGATCGAAGACGCCTGGGCGATTTCGACGTCGAAGTCCTGCACGTAGGCGACTTGGTTCAGCACCGCGATGTTCGCGCGGGCCGCGTTGAACACCAGCACCTTCGGCATGGTGACCAGCTCGCGACGCTCCGACTTGGCGACCGCGCGCAGGATCATCTGCATCTGCAGGTCGTTCAGGTACGTCCACTGGAAGGCGAGGCCGCCCGATCCGGTGAGCACGTCGGAGTTGCCCAGCGACAGGTCGTACAGGTTCTCGACGCGGCCGCGGATGTCGCCGTCCTGACCTTCGTCGAAGAACGCGCCGAGGTCCGTGCCGTTGCCGATCTCCTGGCCCAACTCGGCTTGCGTGCTCGCGTCGCCGTAGTCGTTGAGGAACAGGTTCGTGCCCGCGCCCGGCTGACCCAGGCCGCGGAAGTCGACCCCGATCTCCTCGAGGAAGTTGTCCTCGACCTTCAGGAAGCGCGCCTGGATGTCCACCATGATGCCGGTGGCCTCGCGCAAGTCGTCGAGCAGGCCCTGGATCATCTCCTGAACCTCGGGCGTCTGGTTCACGACCATCGTGCCCGAGTCAGTGATCCGCACCGTGTTGCGGGCGTCGTCGTTCCAGCTCGAAGCCGCGACGTTGTCGCGGATCATGTTCTCGAGGGTGTCTTTGGTGACGACCAGACCCTCGCGCTCTTCGAGGTCCTCCTCCGGCTGCTCGAGGCCGCCCGAGGGGCTGATGTTGATCTCGCGGCCCGGGAAGTTCTTGACCGGGTGGATGATGTCGCGGACCTCGTACATCTTGAGGATCTGTCCGCCGAAGGTCTCTTCCTTCGTGACGAACATCACCACGCCGTCGCGGATCATCCAGCGCAGGCTTTCCGAGGTGTCGGCGATGAGGTCGAGGACCGTCTTCACCGAGCGCTCGGGCAGCACCAGGCGCACGCGCTTGGCTTCGTCGTCGAGCTCTTCGCGAACCTTCGACGAGATGAGGAAGTTCACGCCCGTCACGCCCTGCAGGAAGCTCGAGATCTCCGTCAGGTCCACGCCCTCGTTGTCCGCGCCGCGGAAGTTGGGGGTGAAGCGCGTGTTCGTCAGGCGCTCGATCACGGCCGCGGTGTCGTCGCTGACGACGTCGACCTTGGCGGTGAACTCGAGCGGCTTGCGGCCGGAGACCTCGCGCCAGCGGCGCAGGTCGTCGAACACCAGCGCCTCGACCTGCGGCACGTCCTGCGTGTCCAGCTCGTCGAAGGTCTTGCGCCACTCTTCGCGGTAGCGCTTGCTGGTCACTTCGTCGGTCTTGCGGTGGCGGGCGAGTTGCGCCGCGTCGCGCAGGGCGGTGGCGGCCGTGTTGCCCGGGTCCTCGGCGAGGATCAGGGTCGCGAGCGCCTCCGAGCGCTGGTAGTCGTCGGCGAGGAAGGCCTGGTTGGCTTCTTCGAAGATCGTGCGCAGCTTGTTCGCGCGGTAGTTGCGGGCGTCCTCTTCGCGGCGCACGCGGTCGGCTTCGGCTTCGGCCGCCACGCGGGCGGCTTCGGCGACGCGCGACGCTTCGAGCTGCTCGAGCGCGTCGTTGAGCTTGCCGGTGACGATCTGCTCGTCGAGGCTGCTGGTGGCGACCAGCGGGTGGTAGATCAGGATCGTCTGCGCTTCGCGGTAGCGGGCGACGGCGTCGTCGTAGCGCTGCTGGGCCATCGCCGAGTCGCCCATGCGGGCGGCCTCTTCAGCGGCCATCTGCGCTTGCGCGCGGCGCACGATCTCGCGGTCGACCGAGTCGCGGAACTGCTCGGCCAGCGTGGCGTAGCGGTCGCCCAGCAGAGCCTGCATGCGTCCGAGGCGCTCGCGGGCGTCGCGGCTCGCCGGGTGCACTTCGAGTGCGCGCGAGTACTCCGCAACCGCCGCGGCGAGGTCACCGCTGTCGCGCTTGGCGTCGCCGATGCGCAGGTACTCGGCCGCGAGCGTCGCGGCGCGATCTTCCTGCAGCTTGAGGCGAGCCGCCTCGGCGTCGAGGTCCTGCGCCGCGGCTTCTACCACTGCGACAGCAGCCTCGGTCGGAGTGGGGCTGGTCGCCTCGCTCGCCGTCGCCGCGGTGTCGTCGCTCGCGTTCAGCGGCTCGCGCACCTCGACCGGCAGCGCACTGGCGGCCGAGTACCGCGTCTGCGGCGACTGGCAGGAGGGCAGAACCAACGCGGCAGACGCCAAGGCCGCAAGGGCGGGGATGGAGTGGGAGCGCAGGCGCATGGATATCGGGGGCCTTTGGTGGATCCGTTCGGAGACGGAGGAGATCCGTGTCGAAACGGGCCGGTCCTGGATCAGACGGGACGATCAGTGGGGACGGGAACTCTGAGGAGGCAATGCCAGCGCCGTGGTTCAGTACGAGCGCTGCAGGCAGCAGGAGGCGCAAGCGCGCCGCCGACTTGTCACTCCCAACCGGTTGGGCGGGAGCGGGGAGCCGACGACCCTCTGGCGATCGGGACTGAGTCGAGTCGATCGCGTCGAGGCAGGCGGGGGCCAGGCGAGTGAGCGGTCCGTGCAGGCCAGGGGGACTGTCACCAGCGGAGGTCAGCAGCCGACCGTCGAGATGGAGCTTCCCGCGGCGATCGGTGATCGCTCGGGTTGCGCTCGCTCGAGGTCTCGCCCCGCCGAACGGCCGCCGTCGGGTTCGCTGCTGCGCTCGTGCGGCGCGCCGCCAGGCCCGGGGGGGGCCTGATCTAGCTGTCCGACGCGTCGTGCCGGGCCGCGCGGGCGCCGTACGGGAGCGAATTGCGAGTTTCCAAACGGTGCGCTCGTGGAGCGGCCAAACCCCTTGTTGCAACGCGCTGGAGGCGCGCGGTCTGCAGGTGCGGCGCCCTCGTGGAGGACGCAGCTCCCCAAGCTCGTTCGGAGGACCACTCGCAGGAGGGGCGACCGTTGGAGGATGACCCGCTGGAACTCGCCCGACACAGGCCGTCGCCGCCTTCCCCGCGACGCGCGCGGTGCACAGGCGGAAGACATCCAGGAGGGCGCCGGTCTCGGCCAGGCTCTCGGCCGAAGGCGACCTCGATTGGATCGAGGCGGCCGAGCCGGGAACCGTGGGGCCCAGGACATGGGAACCGCGACACGGGAACCAGGGGCAGCTCACGCGGGCCGACGCTCACCCGCGAGCGACTTGGCGCCGGTGGGCGACAGGCCTTCAGGGTGATCGACGGCGCATCAACCGACCGCGGGGTCGGCTGGGAGTTGGCTGCTGATGAGACGCTGGAAAAGAGCGGAATCGAGCCCTGAATTCCGCGGCGCGGAACCCTGAGTCGATTCTGAGCGGGGCGGGAGCATACCGGTGTGTGAGTACACGGTCAACGGAACACACTCGCACGCGCCGAGGCCGCGGGGTACCCCGGCCATCGCTCGAAGTAACGGAGCAGCAGCGCTCCGGCGCGTGAGTCGAGCGAGGCTCGAAACGCCCGTGCGCGCGCTCAATTTGCGCCGCTGGAGCGCGGCGGCGCGGGCAATCCGAGCTCGCGCATCGCGATCTGGATGTCCTTCCAGCACTCCTTCTTGTTGTCGGGCTCGCGCAGCAGGTTCGAGGGGTGGAACGTGACCACGACCTTCGCTCCGCGGCGCTCGTAGACCTGCCCGCGCAGACTGCCGAGTGAGCGCCGCGCGGCGCCGGCATAGCCCAAGAGGTGGTTGGCCGCGTGCCGGCCGAGCGCGACGACCACCCGCGGCGCCATCAGCTCGATTTGCCGATCCAGCCACGGGGTGCACAGCGCCTTCTCGCTGTCGGTCGGCTCGCGATTGCCCGGCGGTCGGCACTTCAGCACGTTGGCGATGGCCGTCCGCTGCCGGTCGAGCTTCATGCCCTTGTGGATGATGTCGGTGAGCAACTGGCCCGCCGCCCCGACGAACGGCACTCCCTGCTCGTCCTCGTTCGCGCCCGGCGCTTCGCCGACGAAGAGCACGCCCGCGGCGCCGTCGCCGTCCGAGAACACGGTCTGCCGACGGGTCTGACACAGCTCGCAGGCGGTGCAGCGCGCGACCGCCTCGCGCAGCGCGTCCAGGTCGGCGCACGCGGCTGCTGCGGCTCGATTTCCAGCGATTTTCTCGGCGAGATCCGCTCCGCCGACCGGGGCCGGCGGCGGCGCGGGTCGTGCGCCGGTGGCTCGGATCGGCGCGGGCGACGGCGCGCGCGCGGCGGGCCGAGGTGCGGGGTTCGCCGGCTCGGCGCGGCGGGGAGCTTCGGCCGGACTCGGCGCCGGAGCGCCGACCTCGGACCGCTGCACCTCGAGGTTGGGCGCAACCAGCGTGCGACGCTGACCCAGTCGCGCGCGGCGGCGCAGGTGCGCGCTCAGCCCCTCGACCAGCTCGGCCAGTTCCGCCTGCGCCGAGGCCTCGTCGAGCTCCGGGGCGCCGTCGGTGGGGGTGGAGCTCATGGTTTCCGGGGGAGCACTCGTCCCCGGCGCTGAAGGTACTCGCGCCCACCTTCCAGCGCGACAAGCGCGAGCGCAGCGCCACCACGCGCCGGCGCCGCACTACCATCCCCAGTTGCGTCGGTCCGCGCCCGGTTGGCGCGCGCCGCACTCGAACCCCGATGCGAACCGATCCTGTGGATTCCAAGCGGCCGACCCCGGCCCTGGCGCTGAGCTGCCTCGCCCTCCTCGCCGCATGCGACCGCGCGGACACGAGCGGCGCACACGCCACGTCCAGTGATCCGCTCGCCGGCGCCCAGGCGCCGATTGAATCGCCGAAGCCCTCGACGCCCGCCGTTGCGGTCGTCACCCCGCCGCAAGTCCAGCAGCCCGGCGACGCCGGCTACCTCGCCGTCGTGCGCGCGATCGAGTCGGGCGACGCGGCCGCCGCGCGGCGCGGGTTGCTCGCGCTCGCGCCTGGGATGCACGTGAGCTTGCTCGAGGCGCGGCTCGCGGCGTTGGACGGCGATCAGATCGGCGCCGTGCGCGCGATCGAAGCCGCGCGCTCGGCTCACCCCGACCAGGGCGCGGTGTACGCGACGGCGGCGGAGCTGCACGCGCTCGCCGGGCGCACGGGTTCCGCCGAGGACGAGATCCGCGAGGGCCTCACGGTCGCTGGAGAGACGCCCGAACTGCTGCGCGCACGCGGTGTGCTCGCACTCAGTCGCGAAGGCGGCGCGCGCACTGGGCTGGGACACCTGCTGGCCGCGCGCGCGGCCGCGCCGCAACTCGAATTCACCGAGTCGATGCTGGCCGAGGCCTATCGACTCCTCGCGGCGGGCGCGCTGGCCGAGCGTCAGCCGCAGCAGGCGGCCGGCTTCGCGCGCGAAGCTCTGGCCCTCGACGCGAACGATCCGGAAGCGCTCGAGCTGCTGGCCGATTCGTCCGCGGCGCTCGGCGACTTCCTGGCGGCGCTCGAGACCTATGAACGACTGCTCGCTTCCGGTCGCGACGTGCGCGCGGCGAGCGCGATGATGTACGTGCGCGGCGCGACCGCGGCGCTGCTCGAGCGCGATAGAGAGCTGGCCGTCACGCGCTACCTGCGCGCGCGTTCGCTCGGCGCCGACGACACGGAGCTCGGCTTCGGCGTGACGGTGCTCGAGGAGGAGTTGCGCAAGCAACTCGCGGCGGGAGTTGCGGCGCTCGAGGCCGCCGACTGGAGCGCGGCGCGGAGCGCGTTCGAGGGCGCGCTGCGCATCGAGCCGGGCCTGTTCGAGGCGCGCAATCAACTCGGCGCCGCGCTGTTCCGGCTCGGCGACTTCGACGGCGCGGAGGCGCAGTGGCGCGGACTGCTCGAAGAGGCCGAGCGCGACGCGCGCGAGCTCAGCGCGCCGGTGCACTTGAACCTGGCGCGCGCGTTGTACCAGCGGGGCGCCCGCGCTGAGGTGCGCACGCTGCTCGAGAGCTGGCTCGCTCGTCACGCCGACAGCGAGCACGCGGCGGCCACGCGCGAGATGTTGGCTCGCCTGGACTGAGCGCGCGGCGTAGGCGTCGTCTACGCATCTACGTATCGCGCGCTGCGCAGGAGGCGGCATGGCCCGCGTTCCGCGCGCTTCGGATCGTGCCTGCGGTGTTCCCCTCCGTACTTCGCCGCGAACTGCGGCGCCGACACCCAGCCCCCGACCCGATGAACTCACTTCCTTCTCGCGCTCTGCTCCCGGCCCTCGCCTTCGCCTTCGGCGCGTTCTCGTGCGCCTCGGTCTCCACGCCCTCCGACGCCAAGGCCTGGCGCTCGCGACTGATCGAGCCGCTGACGCAACCGACGATCTTCGAGAGCCCGGTGATCGACAGTCAGCTCCGACCGATCGTGATGCTGCACACGATCCCCGACGACAACGCCGCGCTGCCGGACGCGGACGTGCGCATCTACGCGCTGCAGGCGCGCCTGGCGCTGAGCAGCAAGCTCGCGCTGATCGCCACGAAAGACGGGTACATCCAGCTCGAACCCTCCGGCGGCGGCGACGAGGACGGCTTCGCGGACATCGCCGGCGGCCTCAAGTACGCGTTCTACGAGGATCCCGACGCCGGCGTGATCGTCACCGCGGGCGCGTTGTACGAGACCACCACCGGCGACGAGGAAGTGCTGCAAGGCAACGGCGACGGCGTGATCCGGCCGTTCCTCACCGCGGGCTACGACGGCGGCCAGCTCAACCTGCTCGGCGCGCTGGGCTACAACCATCCGCTCGACGACGACGCGGAGAGCACCTCGTTCGACTACCACCTGCACGTCAGCTACGAGCTCACGGCGGACTTCGCGCCCGTGCTCGAGCTCAACGGCGTCACCTGGACCGACAGCGGCGCCGCGCTGGGCGTCGACTTCGAGGGCGGCGATCTGATCAACCTCGGCGCATCCGACGCCGACGGTTCGCTGCTCAGCGGCGCGCTCGGCGCGCGCTATCGCCTCGCCGACAACCTCGCGGTCGGCGCGGCCTACGAGGTTCCGCTCAGCTCGCGCGAGGACATCCTCAACGACCGCATCACGATCGATCTGGTCTGGAGCTTCTGAGCCGGCAGCCGCCGCTATCTCGCGCGGAAGCGAGTGCGGCGCCCCTCAGCGCATGCGAATGCGCGTCGCGATCGCGTGCGGACCCGGGCCGAGCGGCAAGCTCGCCGTCTCGACCCAGTCCGCGCTCGGTCCAAACTCGTCGTAACCGCTCGCCAGACGCGCGCCGCCCGCGCCCTCGATGGCGACGAGGTTGAAGACCGACAGCGAGTCGCCCGAGGTCATGCGCACGAACTCGCGCACGTCGGCGGGATGTTCGTACACGGCGATCGGCGGCGAGCTCAGCAGCGCTCCGCTCACTGCGGCGCGCCACATTCCCAGCCAGCGCGAGAGCGAGCCGTCGAGCGCGAGCAGTTCCTGCGCCGACGAGATCGAGAGAATCGTCTCGCCCGGCGACCCGCTCACCAGACGCGTGGGCGCGCCGCCGAGGTTGAACGCAGTTCCTTGCGGGACCAGCGAGCCGCTGACGCGGTCGATCGAGTACGTGAACACGCTCGCGAGCTGCGCGTCGAGCACGTAGGCGAAGCGTCCGTCGGGGCTCGTCCACAGATCGATCGGGCGAGGGAGTCCCGTCTCGAAGTTGCTGATCAGCAGGAAGCCGGTCGGAAGATTGACCGTCAGCGAAGTCACGCGCCCCGCCGTGGGCTGCACGACGAACACGAAGCGGCCGAGGCGATCGGCGCGCAACTTCCCGTCGACCATCGAGCCCTGCACCGTCAATCCGGCCACGGCGTCGAGCTCTCCACTCGCACCGTCGACTTCGAAGGCCAGCACGCGACCGTTCTCGTCGAGCGCGTGCAGGTGGCGGCCCGACGGCGTGAGCGCGAGCGAGATCGGACGGGCCGACGGTGCGAGCGCCTCCTCTTCGATCAGGCTCAAGCTGAGGTCGCTGGACGCGTACGCGTACACGCCCAGGCTCGCGGCGCCGGAGTTCGCGGTGTACACGACGTCCAGCCGCTGATGCGCTTCGACGGCGCGCGGTGCGGCGGAAGTCGCGATCGGACCCTGCGCCGCGGCGCTGGCCTGTCCGACCGCGCCAGGCGTGCCGACCACGGCGCGCAGCGTCGAGTCGCCCGCGCTCGTCACGAACGCCTGATCGGCTACGGCGAAGGCGCCCGGACTGCGCACGGGCACGAGCGCGCGCGGCTGACGGCGCGTGCGCACCTCGACTTCGAGTTGCGGCGTCGCGTTCGAGCTCGCGATGGGCAGGTAGTACTGGCGCAGGAGCTCGGCGCTGTCGTCGAGCACCCAGAACGTGCTCGGGTCGTTCGCGAGTTCGACCAACGCGGGCGTCCCCGGCAACGGGTGCGTCCGGAGCGAGCCGGCGAGGATCGCGCCGATGTCGTTCAACTCCCACACCTGGAGTTGCGCGAGCGAACGATCGACGACGAGCAGCTCCACCGGTCCCAGCGCGTCGACGCGCGCTCGCACCGCGGTGAGCTGCGCGCCGACGTCGAAGGCCTGCAGCTCCACCAGCGCAGCGTCGCCTGCTTGAACCTGCGCCGCGCTCGAGATGCGCAGCCGCCGCAACACGCCGGAGAACGAGCTCGAGCTCTCGTTGTACGTGCTCGTCGCGGCGTAGAACGTCACGCCCGGCTCGGAGTTCTCCAGCGCTGCGATCGTGACGCTCGTTCCGAGGTTCAGCGGCGCCCCGCGCTGCGCCAGCGTCGGTTCGATCTCGTACACGCGCAGTTGCCCCGGCGCCGAAGACGCAACCAGCGCGAGCGCGTCGCCCGCGAGTTCGATCGCGCTCGGAGCGAACGGGCCGGCCGTCTGCACCGCGCAGCACACGTCGCCGTTGCTCGAAAGCTCATAGCGCGTCACGAAGCCGTCGCCCGCCGCGATGAGGAAACGCCGGTCCGAGGTGATCGCGAGCTGGCGCACCGAACCGACGTCGCCGAGGTCGGCGGGATCCTCCAGTCGCGCGGAGAGTGGATCGCGCGCGCAGCGCAGCAGTCGATTGGACTGAGTGGCGATGAACACCCAGCGTCCGTCGCTCGTCACCGCGACCGCGCGTGCGCCGCCGCTCACGTGGACACTGTCGATCGGGGCCATGCCGACGCCGCGCCGGTCGTACAGCTCGACGGTCTGATCGCCGGTGCAGGGGATGAGCAGTCCGCGCTCGAGCAG